>JAFZQJ010000020.1 GCA_017620395.1 Clostridia bacterium
TCGTCACCGATGAAAACGGGGACCTCCTCGGCGGATGCATTTTGTCTGTTGACGGTCTGAGAACGGCATCGATTTATGACCTGTGGGTGGAAGAAGCGTTTCGCCGGCAGGGGATGGCCTCTGCACTCCTACGGGAGGCTGAGCGTGAAGCAAGAAAACACGGCTGTTATCTCGCAATGGTCGGAACCTTTGACTGGCAGGCAAAATCGTTCTACGACAAACACGGTTATATGCTCAACGACACCATGACAGGCGTGCCGAAGGGACATGACCACTTTTTTATGACAAAGCGGCTTTGTTGCCCTTCCGCAGATTATATACCGTCAAGTCACCGACAATATGAGATCAAGCGCGGTGACGAAAAGGACGCAGAAATCCTTTCCGACAAATTACACGAATATGACAGCGCCATTGCACCTCGCGAGCATGAATACATCTCTCTGAGCAAGAAAATCGTGGACGAAAGCGGAAAGATCATCGCCGGATTTGTCGGCGGTGTTGATGGCTGGAATGGCACAGATATAGATGCGCTCTGGGTGGAAGAAAAGTACCGTAATCAAGGGATCGGCTCTCAGCTCCTTGTCGAGTTAGAGCGGGAGGTAAAGGAAAACGGTGCTGACGCTATGTTTATTGAAGCATTTGATTGGAATGTGGGATTTTTCAAAAAGAACGGCTATGAAAGAGTAACCGGCGTGCTCGAGGATTATCCGAAAGGACATACCATGTACTGCATGGAGAAGCCTCTTTGACTGGCACACTGACAAATTCCGGTTTGCGGAAATGATGCCGTCAACGCTGCCCACTCGACCGTTTTAGAAAGCGGGAACTGCTCCACGAGGGCAGTCGTGACAACAGTGTAGATACTGATCTTTTTATTCACGCTTTTATCCCAAGGCATGTCGAGACCGTCGCGCTGCTGACGAGAGTGTGACGGAGGCAGTCGAATCGTAAAAGGAGAGTCGTCATGAAACGAATAATCGCTGCATTGCTGCTTGTTTGTATACCGATATGCGCTTTGACCGGATGCGGTATGAAGCCGTCGATCGAATATGACGCCAAAACTCAGATAGTTCACGTTAAAGGAACAAATGACTACGCGTCGCTTTCGTTTCCGGATGAGATAAAAGACGCGCAGGCGGTGGACGTTGAAGGCGACGGATTTAAGTTCCACGCATATCTCGTCTTATTGCGGCAGTTGGGCGTGGACGAACAGACGGAATTACCCGGTCTGATCGACAGAACGGCGAAAAGCATCAGCTTTATCCGGCAGTATCTGCGTGAAAACGCGGGGACCGCGTATCCGTCCGAACTCGCGGAGCTTCCGGTCGTGATCAGGCTCGATAATTCTTATGATTATCAGACGGATGAGGAGCAGATCACGCTTAAGTATAACGAGATCGGGACGCACAGAGAGTTTCTGTATCTGCTCGCCCTGATGAACAGCGACGCCGTCGGCTGGGAGCATCTCGGCTACGCGTGGTACGTCGGCACCTGTATCGATCCGTATACAGAAGTTATCGAGCAGTGGCCGGTCGTTCCGGAGCTCCCTTATTATAATCAGTGCATCGCCGGAGGCATCGATCCCGATAACGTGACCGCCGCGGATTATCGCACCTTCTATGACGCCTGCGCGCGGGTCAGCTTTGAAAAAGGTCTGACGCACTGGGGAAGCTACTGCGAGAGTTTGCCTGTAACGGCTGAACCCGACTTTTCGCGATTCAAAGACAAAGAAAAGGGAGATACCGTGCTGACGGCGTTCACGGCGGCGTCTTTCCTCGCCTGGCTTGACGAGGCGTACGGCTTTGAACAGCTCAGCTTGTTCTGCTTCGGGCAGAAGACCTTTGAAGAGGCGTTCGGCAAAAACTTCAGCGTCGCGTACAAAGAGTGGCGCACGTGGATAACGGAGACCTATCCCGCGGAATGACAGAACGGGATTTACGGAGAAAGCTATGACAGTAAGATGCGTATGGGAACATAACGGCGGCGATAGCATCCTTTATGCCGAAAACTTTGTCGGAGCTTTTACAAGAGGGCCGTCGCGGGAAGAAGCCGGAGCGGGTCGTATATATCTCATGCGACGTCGCCACCCAGGCGCGCGATCTGAAGCTTTTCGCCGAGCGCGGCTACAAGACCGTCAAGGCGCAGGGCATAGATATGTTCCCGCGCACCGCGCATGTGGAATCAGTCGTATTGATAACAAAAATGTGAAAGGAGTCTGGGATATGAGAAAGCTTACTGCTGTTTTCTTAGTTGTGTTATTTCTTTGTATGCTTTTATCTTCATGCTCAACCACTGCCAATGAATCTGAAGCAAACGGTTCGGAATCTGAAACATCACAGATTGATACACAAGAGTGGATGCATACTGAATGTTCAAAAGATTATGTGAAGGAGTTCATGTCCATCTTAGGAACTGTTAAAGGCGATGGACTGCTCTCCGGCTATGACCTTGATGAAGAACATTGTTATAATGTTACGCCAAGCGCAGTGTCAGAGAGCACCGATATCAAAATCTTTAAGTTCAGTGATTCGTGCGCATCGTTCGCATTGATAGACGGCGAAGTCTTTGAAATCTGCCCTTCTTTTGGTGGATATGGGTTTTTCAATGCCGTTCCATGGGATTACGATGCGGACGGAACAATGGATTTGCTGATTGCTTCTTCATGGGGATCGGGTATGCATCGTTCCGAAATATCCGTTTTTAATGTGAAAACAAAACAATCGAAAGTAATATGCACATCATTGGAGCATGAAAACACAAATTCGGAAAACGATTGGTTTGTAGCAACTCAATCTCCATCCTCATACACGGGCGATCCGAAAGAAGTGCCAATCTTCTATGTTGTTTATTCGGCAGAGATGAAAAGCGGCGATAGTCTTGTAGATTTGTCTTATCTTGCCAAATCGTGTGTTGGTTCGATTGATCTCGAAGATGGAACGCCTGTATTTCATCCATACAAAGCGAGTGAAGAATAAGAATTCATGTGGTCAACGGCATATTCCTGACGCCGAGGGTCGTGACTACAGCATAGATATGTGTCATTTTATTCACGCTGTTGTCCCGAGGCACGTCGAGACGGTGGTATTAATGACAAAAAACTAAGAGGGAAAAATATGGAGAATTTAAAATTAAGAAGAAGTGCCCGTAAAGATTCGGAACGAATTGAGAATCTTGTTAATGAGCTTAATTTTAAGCTCGTTCCGCCTGCAGACGGATTCGGTGATGAAGAAGAGACAATTTGTAAAAAAATATCAGACAAGGACGGCAATATAATTGCCGGATGTGTCGGATATATCTATCCATGGGGTTGTCTGTTCGTTGATGACTTGTGGGTAGATGAAAAATACCGCAGGCAGGAACTGGGTTCGCACCTTTTGCAGACGTTGGAAGATATTGCAGTAAACAGAGGCTGCTATTTGTCAGTTCTGGGCACAGGGGATTTTCAGGCTAAACCTTTTTATTTAAAACACGGATACGCGCTTTACGGAACGGTTTATGACCATCCCCTCGGACACGAGGACTATGAATTGTTCAAACGTCTGGATGAAGAACAACCTAAACGACCCTGTAAGCAGATTGCGTATCAGATATCGGATGGTACCGAGGAGGACGGGGAAAAGATCGGCGATAAGCTTTACGAGTATAATTTGCCATTCCTTAATCCAAAACACGATTACATCAAGATCAACCGGAAGCTTGTCGACGAAAACGGCAAGGCCGTCGCCGCGATCATGGCGGGCGTGAGCGGATACGACACGGCATATGTCTGGAAGATATGGGTCGATGAAGAATATCGTGATCAAGGACTCGGGACGCGGCTCATAAAACATTTTGAAAAGAAGGCAAAAGAAAAGGGCGCAAACAAAATAGTCATTGAAGAAGTATATGACTGGAACGTCGGTTTCTTCTTGAAAAGCGGTTATAACGTTGCCTGCGAATTGACTGATTTACCTAAAGGACATAGTTACTACGTTGTTGATAAAGACCTTAAAGGCGATAGAGTATGACGGATTGAACTTCTGAAGCGGTTTTATTATTCAAATTGCGGTCAAACCGTTTGAAAGGGTGTGGCGTTATGGAAACCGTTAAAAAGAGAAAAGGCCTGTGGTGGAAGATACCCGTCGCCGTTCTTTTGGTGATACTGCTCGTCGCCGGCGGCTACGTGGCATACGTCTTCATCAGCTACAGCCGCATCGAAGACAACAAGGTCCTTGAAGTCAAGGGCGGCGCCGCCGAAACCGCCGTCACCGGCAGGGAATACACCGCCGTCAGCTTCAACATCGGCTTCGGCGCGTACACGCCGGACTTCACCTTCTTCATGGACGGCGGCAAGGAGAGCCGCGCGCGTTCCGAGGAGAGCGTCCTCGAATGCGTCGACGGCGCCGCGAAGACCGCGCTTTCCTTCGAGCCGGATTTCGTCTTCTTCCAGGAGGTCGACACCGACTCCGACCGCAGCTTCCACGTCGATCAGGAGGAGCGGCTGATCGGGCTTTTCAAGAGCGCGGGCGGCTTCGACAGCGTTTTCGCGCAGAACTATCATTCCGCTTATCTGATGTACCCGATCCTGCATCCGCACGGCGCCTCAAACTCTGGCCTGCTTACGATGAGCCGTGCGAATATAACCTCTTCGCTGCGCAGAAGTCTGCCGATAGCGACCGGAGTAAAGAAGATACTCGACCTCGACCGCTGCTACAGCGTATCCCGCGTCCCCGTCGACAACGGCAGGGAGCTCGTGCTTTTCAACATTCACGCCTCCGCCTACGGCACGGACGCCTCCCAGGGCAACGCGCAGATGGAGATGCTACTGAACGATATGAAGGCGGAGTACGACAAGGGCAACTACGTTATATGCGGCGGCGACTACAACCACGATTTCACCGGCGGCTCCGTCAAGTATTTCGACCCCGGCGTGACCGAGCTGTTCAGCTGGTGCCAGCCCTTCCCGGCGGAGCTGATCCCCGAGGGCCTGTCAAGATGCACCGACTACGCCGAGGGAGTGGTCCCATCCACGCGCAACACGGATATCCCGTATTCCGAAGACAGCTTCGTCGTCATTCTTGACGGCTTCATAATTTCCGACAACGTGACCTGCGGCTACGTGCAGAATATCGACGCCGGATTCAAGTATACCGACCACAACCCGGTCGTAATAAAGTTCACGCTTGAGCCGTGACGGGCGGAAGCGGCGTCGCTGCCGCTATACGGAAAAAGGCCGTCCGGCGGCATAATAGAAGAGCCGTTCGGTCGATAATTCAATAACACGATAGGAGGACGTTATGAAAAGTTCAGTTGACGCGCGCAAAGTGCGGTATCTCGCTTACGGACTTTCAATCTGCTTTTTCCTGATACATATCGGGATGTTCCTGTTATTCAACGCTTACGGCGTTAAACCGATGGCGTATTTCAACGTATTCTCCATCGTGTTTTATCTCGGCACTCTGCTGATGATAAAAAAGGGAATGCTGTGGCTGTATTCGGTCTCGGTGCTTCTCGAGGTCGCGGTGCATATGTTTATGGCGGTGTGCTTCGTAGGCGTGAGCGCCGGCTTCCAGGTGACCCTCATCGGTATGAACGCGCTTGCGTTCTGCGCGGAGTTCACCAGCGTCAAGCTTAAAAAGCGCCGCGTGTCGGGGCTTATCCTCGGCGGCGTGTGCATGGCGTTTTATATCGCTAGCTTTATAATCAGCAGGCTCGCGCCGCCGGAATACGAGCTGTCGATGGAGTTCAATTTCTGGCTGCAGCTTTCCTGGGGCGTCATCGTTTTCGCGGCGAACATACTCTTCCTTAAGCTCTTCGTCACGAGCGCCCTGCGTTCCGACCGCAACTTCCACGTCGTGCAGACTCTCGCGGAGGCGATCGACGCGAAGGACCCGTACACCAGAGGCCATTCGATACGCGTCGCCACGTATTCGCGCGAGATCGCGAGGCGCGCCGGTATGAGCGATAAAGCGCAGGAGGACGTCTTTATGATGGGGCTCCTGCATGACGTCGGCAAGATCGGCGTGCCGGACGCCGTAATCAACAAGCCCGGCAGACTGACCGACGAGGAATTCGGCGTCATCAAAAAGCATACCGTGACCGGCGCGAGGATACTTGACAAGATCGAGGAAATGCCCGAGCTCGCCGTCGGGGCGCGGCGCCACCACGAGAGGATCGACGGCGCCGGCTATCCCTCCGGCCTGAAGGGCGACGAGATACCCGTCGAGGCGCGGATCCTCGCCGTCGCGGACGCCTACGACGCCATGACCAGCAAGCGCAGCTACAGAGACGCGATGCCGCAGAGCAAGGTACGCGAGGAGATCGAGAACGGGCTCGGCGCCCAGTTCGACGAGAAGTTCGGCAGGATCATGCTCGAGATGATAGACGAGGATAAGGATTTCCTGCTTCGCGAAAGCGCATAACTTCACATACTACGCTTTAAGTATTCGGAGGCGTTTTAATGAAATCGCTTAAAAGCCTGTGGAAAACGCTCGGCAGAAACATATACGTCGGCAGCCGTCTGAAAGCGAATCTTATCGCGCTGACCAGCGTCAGCGTCGCGACCGCGCTGCTCGGCGTCGTTCTGATAGTCATGAACGTAATCAATGGCGACGTGGTTATGCTTATACCGTCGATCCTCACCTTTATTGGCGGCGCGAGCTGCGGCTTTATCGCCGGAGTGCTGAAAAAGCGCGAGATCGCCGCGGCGATACCGAGCATTTTCTGCACGGTCATGTTTACCGTCTACGCCCTGACCGGAATGGGGGACGGCACGGCGATCTTCTGGTCGCTTTTCATGCCGATCGGACTTTGCTACTTCGTCAGCATCAGATACGGAATAGTTCTGTCGCTGTATCATTCTCTGCTTTATATAATCCTGTTTTATACGCCGATAAAGGAGAAAATGGCGGAGCATTATTCGCCCACGCTTATGGCGCGTTTCCCGCTCGTATTCATCGGGATCGCGGCGTTCACGATAATAGCGATGATACAGTACCACAAGAGCGTGCTTTTCGAGATCGACTACACCGAGCAGCTTCACGCGGAGGTCGAGAAGCAGACGCGCGCCGCGACCGAGCGCGCCGAGAAGCTCGAGCGGCTTTCCGACGAAATGGTGGAAACGCTTGCGTACACGATCGACGCGAAGGATAAATACACCAACGGCCATTCGTTCAGAGTCATGGAATACTCCGTTGCGCTCGCCGAGTCGCTCGGCATGGAGCCCGCGGAAGTGAACGAGCTTCACCGCGAGGCGCTGCTGCACGACATAGGCAAGATAGGCATCCCGGACAGCGTGCTGAACAAGCCGGGCAAGCTGACCGACGAGGAGTTCGCGATAATAAAATCGCACACGACCATAGGCGGCAACATCCTCTCGAAATACAGCGATCTTGAGGACGCCGCCTCCGCGGCGATACACCACCACGAGCGCTACGACGGCAGCGGATACCCAGAAGGCATCGCGGGCGCGGACATACCCGAGCATTCGCGCATAATTTCGATTGCGGACGCCTATGATGCGATGAACTCCTCTCGTATCTACAGGGCGGCGCTTCCGCGCGACGTCATCCGCCGCGAGCTCGTGAACGGAAGCGGAACGCAGTTCGACCCCGTCTTACTCGAGGCGTTCCTCGTTTTGTTTGACGGAGAAAAAGTATGAGCGACGGACGCGACAAAATCGAAACTTTTTACACGAGCGACAGGCGCGAATGGCGCGAATATCTCGCCACGCATTTCGAGACGGATTCGGAGATATGGTTCGTCTTTCCGACGAAGGATTCCGGCGAGCCGGCGCTCTCCTACAACGACGCGGTCGAGGAGGCGCTCTGCTTCGGCTGGATAGACAGCACCAACAGCCGCCCGGACGAATTCCACTGCGCCCGCCGCTTCACGCCGCGGAAAAAGGGCAGCCCGTACTCCCGCCCGAATATCGAGCGTCTTATATGGCTCGACGCGCGCGGAATGATACACCCCTCGGTGCGCGAAAGCGTGCTCCCGATAATCAGAGCGCCGTTCGTTTTCCCGCGGGACATAACCGACGCGCTTAAAGCGGACGAAACGGTGTGGGAGAACTATCAGCGCTTTTCGGAGCCTTACAAGCGCATCCGCGTCGCCTATATCGAGGCGGCGAGAAAACGCCCCGAAGAGTTCGCGAAGCGGCTGAACAGCTTCATCGAGAAGACCCGCCGCGGCAAGCTCATCATGGGCTACGGCGGGATAGAGAAGTATTACCGTTGACTTTTTCGGGAGCGAAAGCATTATGATAATCATAATAACCGGAGCGTCGCACACGGGCAAAACGCTGCTTGCGCAGCGGATGCTCGGGAAATACAAATACCCGTATCTTTCCGCAGACCATCTGAAGATGGGGCTCATCCGCAGCGGCAACACGGACCTCACGCCCGAGGACGACGACGCGCTGACGGAATACCTGTGGCCGATCGTCCGCGAGATGATAAAGACGGCGATAGAGAATAAGCAGAATCTTATCGTCGAGGGCTGCTATATCCCTTTCGGATGGCGGAGAGATTTCAGCGAAGAATACCTTGCCGACGTTCGTTTTATCTGCCTCGCTTTCACCGACGCCTACGCGGACGCGCATTTCGAGGATATAAAGGCGCACGCCTCGGATATAGAGGCGCGGCTTTGCGGTGAATGCGATATCGAAGAGATCAAGGCGGATAACCGCAGATACGCGGAGGGTTTTCGCGCCGCCGGCGAGCGCGTCGCGCTGATAGACGGCGACTATGAAGAGGCGATAAACGCGATTATCAACTTCTACGGAGGATCAATGACGATCGAAACCGAACGCCTCATACTGCGTCCGTGGGAGGAATCGGACGCGGAGGATTTATACGAATACGCGAAGGACGAACGCGTCGGCCCCGCCGCCGGCTGGGAGGCGCACACGAGCGTTGAGAACAGCCGCGAGATAATCCGCACCGTGCTTTCCGCTCCCGAGACCTACGCCGTCTGCTTGAAAGAGGATAACCGCCCGATAGGCAGTATCGGACTTTTCAAGCCGGAGAAAACGGACGGAGATATCGCCGACGGCGACCTTGAGGTCGGCTTCTGGGCAGCCGTTCCGTTCTGGGGCAACGGCTACATTCCCGAGGCGGTGCGCGCGCTGCAGAAACGCGCCTTCACCGAGCTCGGCTGCGAAGCGCTCTGGTGCGGCTACTACGAGGGCAACGCGAAGTCGAAGCGCGCGCAGGAAAAGTGCGGTTTCGTTTACCACCACACCGTGCCCGATAAACCGTGCCGGATACCCGGCGTGAAACACACCGAGTATATGAACCGCCTGACGAAAGAGGACTGGCTCAGGTCCGGCGGACGCGAATAAAGGAGAAGTATGAAGGAACCGGAAGCTTCGCGCGGTATCGTCTTTGACGACGTCGCGTACCGCGACGACCGCTATGCGCTCGGGTTGAAAGACGGATGCCCGTATCTCGCCGCGGACGGAAAGGCGTACAAGCTTACCTGCCATCCGTACGAGCCGTGTCTTTACATAACAGGCGAAGACGGCTTCACGACCGCGGTGCACAACGCGTTCGATCCGTCGGCGCTGCTGGATATTTTCCGCGGCGGCGGAACGACGGCTTCGATAACCGGCCGCGAATACGGCGCGCGCGACTTCTGCCGTATGGCCGAATACGCCGCCGGCATGGGGGATATCGGCATAGACGAAGCGGAGCGGGTTTTCGGCGGCGAGCCGAAGAAGAAACGCATCGAATCGACGCAGGCCGAGAGAAAAACGGCGCTCCGAACCGCCGAAGAAAGCGTCCCGACGCCGCCGGAGCATATAATAACGGACGAACGCTTTGCCGGACTGATCGCCGGATACCCCGACCTCGCCGTCGACTACTGCCTTGTGGAAAACGAGCGTAACGCGACCGGTGAAAACGCGCACCGGACGGCGCTCATCCGCGCCTGCCGCGAGCTTTTCACCGATAGTGACTACGGCGAAGCGATATGGGACTACGACGCCGCCGAAGCGGAAGCGAGGCCGATTACGCCGGCGGAGCTTTTCGCTCCCGGGGACGAAGGCGGTAAGCTCAGCTACCGGAGGGCGTTCCTTTCGCCGCCGTACGGGAGCGTGTATACCGACGCTGATTTTGACAAAGTCAACGCCGCGCTGTTCCCGAACGGGACGGACGGCCTCGAGGTATACGAATGGACTACCGACTGGTCGGAATACTTCGACGACGGCCGCGAGTGGTGGGGAACTCTCTGCCTGACGGTCTACGACCAAACGCTTGACCGCTTCGCCGTGATAATGGCGTCGGCGACGGATTAGAAAGAATAATACCAACGGAGATAATAATGGATAACGATTATATCATTCGCCCGGAACGGGAGGAAGACTTTGCCGAGGTCGAAAACCTCGTCCGCGAGTCGTTCTGGAACGTCTACCGCCCGGGCTGCAGCGAGCATTACGTGATCCACGTGCTGCGCGGCGATCCGGCGTTCGTGCCGGAGCTCGATTTCGTGATGGAAAAGGACGGAGAAATCATCGGGCAGAATATGTTTATGCGCACATTCATCGAAGCGGACGGCGGCGGAACGGCCGACGTGCTTACGATGGGACCGATATGCATTACCCCGGCGCTGAAGCGCAGGGGGTACGGCAAAAAGCTGCTCGATTTCTCGCTTGAAAAGGCCGCCGCGCTCGGTTTCGGAGCAGTGCTGTTCGAGGGTAACATCGGTTTCTACGGCAAGTGCGGCTTCGATTACGCGAGCCGCTTCGGTATAAGATACCACGATCTGCCGGAGGACGCGGATTCGTCCTTCTTCCTCTGCAAGGAGCTGAAGCGCGGTTACCTCACCGGCGTGACCGGCGTCTATCAGACGCCGAAAGGGTACTACGTTTCCGACTCCGACGTTGAGGAATTCGACAAGCGCTTCCCTCCGAAAGAGAAGCTGAAGCTGCCCGGGCAGCTGTTCGATTAGTTTTTATTAAGCGGGTAACGCCCGCGTTAAACCGATTCCGCTCTCCGCGGAACGAAATAATAACCGGAAAGGGAGAAACATCATGCTGAACATCAACAAAACGTCCGAAAACGGAAAAGCCCGCTTCGCGCTCGAGGGACGCCTCGACACCGTCACCGCGCCCGAGCTGGAAGCCGCGCTGCAGGAGGGCATCGCCGGAGTCGGCGAGCTGACCCTCGACCTCGAAAAGCTGGAGTACGTCTCCTCCGCGGGCCTGCGCGTTCTGCTCTCAACGCAGAAGGCGATGGCAAAGCAGGGCGAGATGAAGCTTATCAACGTCAGCGAGCCGATCATGGAGATATTCGACATCACCGGCTTCTCGGAGATCCTGACCATCGAGTAATACTTTCCGCAACGCGGACAAACCGAAAGGAGCCTTCTGTTTCTGATGAAAGAGGAAAAGAAGAGTAGATTCAGATTATTGAACGTGTTTCGCAACAGTATGACGGTCAACATAATCGGCACGGTCGTGCTGCTTCTCGTCCTGCTTGGCGTTATCGTCAGTATCATCGGTCTGGTGAACTATACCGACGCGTTCAAGAAAGAGTACACAACGACGACCTACCACATGGCCGACACCGCCGCGATGCTCGTCAACGGAAATCACCTTGAGGATTACCTCGCCGGCCGTAACACCGAGGAGTACGAGCGCACGAAGAACTATCTCGATACCTACTGCAAAAAGATAAGCGTTTCGCTCGTCTACGTCATCGTCGTCGACCAAAGCGATTACGGCAGATTCGTTTCCGTATTCAACGCCGTCGACAATTCCGTCGACGATACGAACTATACCCCGTGGGAACTCGGCTTCAAGCGCGATACGACGAACGACGAGTATCGTCAGAAGTACAAGCGGCTTTACGACAAAGAGTCGCTTTACGAGACGCTTTTCCGCATAAACACGACCGACGGCCAGCATCCGCATATAACCACGCTGGTGCCCGTAAGGAACACCTCCGGCAAAGTCACCGGAATACTCTGCATGCAGCGCCCGACGCGTGAGCTCGCGGACGCGAGGCGGCCTTATATCATCAACGTCGCCGCGTGGACGCTTGCCCTGTCGGTCATAGCCGGAGTCGTATTCTCGCTGTTCCTGCGCCGCCGTATCATGAGGCCGATACGCAGGGTCTCCGAGGAAACCACCCGCTTCGCGAAGGAGAATACGAAGGGCGAAACGCTCAGCGGCGTCAGCCCCATCAAAGAGATTCGCGACATGGCGCTCTCCGTCGATACGCTGGAAACCGATATGGTCAATTACATCGACAACCTGACCGTCGCGACCGCGGAAAAGGAGCGTATCGGCACCGAGCTTTCGCTTGCCACCACGATACAGGTCAACTCGATACCGAACGTTTTCCCGGCGTTCCCGGAAAGAGAGGATTTCGATATCCACGCTTCCATGACTCCGGCGAAGGCGGTCGGCGGCGACTTCTACAATTTCTATATGATCGACGATACGCATCTCGGCATGGTCATCGGCGACGTTTCCGGCAAGGGCATTCCCGCCGCGCTTTTCATGATGGTAACGAACATACTCGTTTCCGAAAAGATGCGCACCGGTCTCGCGCCGGAGGACGTTCTGACCGCTGTCAACAGCGCCATTTGCAAGCGCAACAAGGCGGATATGTTCGTCACGCTCTGGCTCGGCATACTCGACCTAAAGACGGGTACGCTCCGCGCCGCGAACGCCGGCCACGAATACCCGGCATTAAAGCACGCGGACGGTTCCTTCGAACTGTTGAAGGATAAGCACGGTCTGCCCGTCGGCGCTATGGACGGCGTGAAGTACAAGGGCTACGAACTGCAGATCGAGCCCGGCGCTAAACTGTTCGTCTACACAGACGGCGTGCCCGAGGCCAACGACGCCGATAACAACATGTTCGGCGTAGAGCGTATGCTTGCCGCTTTGAACTCCGATACGTCAGCGCCGCCCAAGGGCGTGCTGAAAAACGTGCAGGACGCGGTCGACGGCTTCGTCGCCGGCGCCGAGCAGTTCGACGATCTGACGATGCTCTGCGTCGAATACAAGAGCAAACCCGCCGAGGCGGAGAAGCAAGAATAAGGAGATGAACGACATGGCAGAAAAAACCGTTACCATAAAAATGGCGGGCAGGATAGACTCCAACAACTCCGCCGAAAACGAACAGCGCATCCTCGCGGAGATCGGCGGCGCCGAGATCGACGCGCTCGTGATCGACGCTTCGGAGCTTGAGTACATCTCCAGCGCCGGACTGCGCGTTATCCTGCGCCTGAAAAAAACCTACCCCGATCTGCGCATCACCGGCGTCAGCTCCGAGGTATACGAGATTCTCGACATGACCGGCTTTACCGAAATGATGACGGTGGAGAAGGCGTACCGCGTCGTCTCCGTCGACGGCTGCGAAATACTCGGACGCGGCGCGAACGGAACGGTCTACCGCTACAACCGCGACACCGTGGTCAAGGTGTATCACAACGCCGACGCGCTCGACGACATCCGTCACGAGCGCGAGGTCGCCAAGCTCGCGCTTATACTCGGCATCCCGACTTCGATCTCCTACGACGTCGTCAAGGTCGGCGACTCTTACGGCACCGTTTTCGAGATGCTTGACGCCAACTCCTTCTCGAAGATAATCACAAACGAGCCGGAGAAGCGCGACTGGTGCGTCGGCGAATACGTCAAAATGCTGAAGACGATCCACGGGACGCTCGTGCCTGCCGGCAAGCTGCCGGACATCCGCGACACCGTCATTTCCTGGGCGCGCTTTATGGTGGACTACCTGCCCGAAGGGCTCGGCAAAAAGCTTGTGGATATGGTCGAGGCAGTTCCGCACGACGACCACATGATCCACGGCGACTACCACACCGGCAACCTCATGCTGCAGAACGACGAGGTGCTTATCATCGATATGGACACCCTCGCCGTCGGCAACCCGATATTCGAGCTGGCGAGTATGTATAACGGCTTCGTCGGCTTCTACGAAGTCGACCGCGAATTGATAAAGAAGTTCCAGGGCTACGACTACGAGACCTCTAAGGAGTTCTGGCGCAAGGCGCTCGCGGACTACCTCGGCACGAGGTGCGAGGCGAAGATCCGCGAGGTGGAGGAAAAGGCTCAGATCATCGGCTACGCGCGCCTCGTGCGCCGTTCCATCCGCCGCGGCGGTATGGATACCGAAGAGGGAAGGAAGCAGATCGACTTCTGGCGCGGCCGCCTCATAGAGCTGCTCGAAAAGAACGACACCCTGCTTTTCAACCCCGACGAGCTTGAGATAGAAGCGATTTCGGAAAACCTCGACGACGTTCAGGCGTTCGTCGACGAACGCCTCGAAGCGGCGGACTGCCCGATGAAGGCGCAGATGCAGATCGACCTCGCGGTCGAGGAGATATTCGTCAACATCTCGAGCTACGCCTACGCGCCCGACAAGGGCAACGCGATCGTTCGCGTCGAGGTCTCCGGCGATCCCGTCGCGGTCACGATAACCTTTGTCGACCACGGCGTGCCGTACGATCCGCTCGCCAAGGAGGATCCCGACGTGACGCTTTCCGCCGAGGAACGCGGCATCGGCGGTCTCGGCATCTTCATGACGAAAAAGATCATGGACGACGTCGCATACGAGTACAAGGACGGCAAGAACGTCCTGACGCTGAAGAAGAATATCTGAGGTATCCGGCTTAAAATGAGCATTTCTTTAAAAATCGACCTGCATATGCACACAACGGTCTCCGACGGCACCGACACGCCGGAGGAGATCGTCGCGCGCGTCCGCGAAGCGGGGATAAACGTATTCTCGGTCACGGATCACGACGCGGTCAAGGCGTGCGGAATTATACCTGCGCTGCTGGGCGAAGGGCTGACCTACGTCACCGGCGCGGAGTTCTCAACGCGTGACGAGGACGGGAAGTATCACGTCCTCGGCTACGGCTTCGACCCGGATTCCGCGCCGATCCGCGAGCTGACGGAAACCGGCCACAACAACCGTATGAAGAAGGTCCGCGCGCGGCTGGAGTTTCTCGAAACCGAGTTCGGCTTCACCTTCCCGGAGGACGAAGTCCGCGCGCTGCTCGCGCTGGACAACCCCGGCAAGCCGCACATCGCCAACCTCATGGTGAAGCTCGGCTACGCCGACGACAAAAAGCAGGCGATAGACGAGTTCATCAACCGCAAGCGCTTCAGAAGCGAGTATATCCGCCCGGAATACGCGATAGAGCGCATACTTGCGGGCGGCGGCGTCCCCGTGCTGGCGCACCCGACCTACGGCGACGGCGACCAGCTCATCCTCGGCGACGAGATGGAGGAGCGGCTGAAAAAACTTACCGGCTTCGGGCTCGAGGGCGTCGAGTGCTTCTATTCCGGCTTCACGCCGAGGATAACCCGCGACATGCTCGCGTTCGCCGGGCAGTTCGAACTGTACGTCACCGCCGGCAGCGACTACCACGGGACGAACAAGATGGTGCCGCTCGGCGATACGGGGCTCGATCTCGCAGACGAAACGCCGGAGGGGCTGACCCGATTCCTTGCCAGATGCGGTATCGAGGCGTGAGCATGGAACGCAAAAGCAAACGGATACTCCGCATCGAGCGGTACGAAGAGATATACGACAAGCTCTCGCGAAGCGTCTGCGAGGCGGAGTCCGCGCTCGAAGCGCTCGAGGCGCTCGCTCCGGAGCTCGCGGAGCTTGAGGCGTATTACACCGGTCCGGAGTGGAAAAAGGACTTCGCCGCCGACGAGGAGGGCAGGCTCCCGCCGGAGCTGAAGCGCGGAGTGCTCTCCGAGGACGGCGTTTACGATCTTCTCGACAGAGCCGCACGTCTGCGTGCTCTGAATAAAGACTGATATCAACAGAAAGAGGTATGATTATGGGACTTTTCGGACGTTCCAAAGAGATCGCGCTGCCGAAGGTATCGGATCTTTTTTCCGTCGGCGCGCTTGAATTCGTGACCACTACCGTCGCTCCGAAAGTAGCTAACGGTGAGTACGGCGTAAAGTACGGCGACGTAGCGAAAACGCTGCTGAACGCGGTCAAAACTCCTGACAAGGAGCTGACCAAACGCGAGCTGAACGGCGTTATCTTTTCCGCCGGCGCGATGACGAAGATCGAGCCGAAGCTCGCGCCCGTGCTGAACGAAGCCATCGCCAGATTCAAGGCGTTCAAAAAACAGAAGTGAGATAATAAACGAAGTGATACGCGTTTCGCCGCGCTTTGCGATAACCGCGGTCAACCGCCGGAGGAGAAAGCATGAAAACAGAAACGCTGAAAAAGATATCGGCCGCGCTGCTCATCGCCGCGCTCGCCGTGTGCTGCTGCGCCTGCGGCGCGAAAGCGCCGTCCGCCCCGTCGTCGGAGCCGGACGTATCCTCGTCCGAGCCCGGCGAATGGGAGAAGGCGGAAGTGAGGTGGATTTCGGGCACCGAGCCGCCGGTGGAACTTCGTGTCAGGTCCGGCGCCGCCTATTCGGCCGCGCCCGGCGACTATGACTCCTGCGTCTTTACGACGGTAGACGGAAAGACGGTCGACGTCAGGATAGAAGGGCTTGATTACGAAAACGGCTTCGACGCGCTTGTAGGTTTCATGAAGAGCAAGGCGCCGGAAAAGCTTACCGTCGGGAAGCTTTCGAAAACGGTGATCGCGGTCTATAATGCGGAAGAAACCGAAATATGCGCAAAGCTTACCGATGAGAGATGCCTGACCGTGAAGACGTCCGACGTCGAAACGGCTGCAGCTTTCTTTTCAAACCTGATGATCGAAGTCGACGGCGCGGTCCTGCCTGCGCTCGATCTGAACGAGGAAGCGGAGGAGATCGTATGAACAAAAAAATCTACTTCGCCGGCTCGATACGCGGCGGGCGCGTCGACGCGGAGCTTTACCGCCGCATCATCGCGTACATAAACCGTACCGATACCGTGCTTACCGAGCACGTCGGCGACCTTTCTTTGAGCGTGCTCGAGGGTTCCGCATCCGCGGAAGCCACGATATACGACCAGGACACCGCCTGGCTGCGCGAATGCGACCTGCTCGTCGCGGAATGCACCTGCCCGTCGCTCGGCGTCGGCTACGAGCTCGCCTACGCGGAAAAGCTCGGCAAGCCCTGCCACGTCTTCTACGACCGCGGCAAGACGCAGCTTTCCGCGATGCTTACCGGCGATCCCTACTTCGTCATCCACCCGTATACGAACGAGGACGAGATATACCCGATCCTCGACGGGATACTGAAATAACCGAAGGGAAGTAATCTTATGACAAAGCTACCCGCCTTTGACGCGGACTACTGCCTCGAAACCTTCAAAAAGCTGCTCGCCGTCGACAGCACCACCGGACAGTATGAAGAAATACAGTCCCTTATCTGCTCTGCGCTCGACGGACTCGGATACGCCTATCATGTCACCCGCAAGGGAGGCGTGGTAGCCGACCTCGGCGGCGAAGGCGAAGCCCTCGCGGTCGCCGCGCACTTCGACGACATAGGCCTGATGGTGCGCAAGGTCAACCCCGACGGCACGCTGAACGTATGCCCCGTCGGCGGTCTCTATCCCTTCTACTGCATGACCGAGAACGTCCGCGTCCACACGCGCGACGGCAAGGTCTTCACCGGCGCGGTATGCCGCACGCCGAACTCCGTCCACGTTACCGAGGAGGAGCTGCGCGACACGCCGCCGGACTTCCGCAAAAACGTCTGCGTCGTGCTCGACTGCGACGTGAAAAACGCCGAAGACGTCGCGGCGCTCGGCGTAGCCACCGGCGATATGATCGCGCTCGAGCCGCGCCTCGAGCTTTCCGGCGGATATATCAAGTCGCGCTTCATCGACGACAAGGCCGCCGTCGCTATCCTGCTGACCGCGCTGAAGGCGCTGAAGGAATGCGGCGCCGCGCTCCCGCGCAAGACGTATTTCTACTTCGCCGCCTACGAAGAGATCGGCCACGGCACCTCCTGGCTGCCGGACGGCGTCTGCGATATGCTCGCCGTCGACATCGCGCCTACCGGTCCCGATCAGACCTCGGACGAGCACAAGGTAACGATCTTCGCGAAGGATTCGCGCTTCCCGTACCACTGGGGAATGACGAACGAACTGCGGCAGACCGCGATCGAAGCGGGCGTAGACTTCGTGATGGATATCTTCACCCCGCATTACGGCACCGACTGCGACGTCAGTCTCGTCGCCGGCCACGATATCCGCCACGCCGCCATCGGCTTCGGCACCGCCAACAGCCACGGCTACGAGCGTACCCACGTCGACGGGCTGAAGGCGACTTACGACCTGCTCGCCGCGTACCTGCTGAAACGATGACAAGAGCCGAACTGACGGAATACATATCGGAGCAGTACGGCGCGTCGCCCGACGCGCCGTGGATGGATTATCCCGATAATCACGTCTTCCGCCACGGCGGGAGCAAAAAGTGGTTCGCGCTGATAATGACGATCCCGCGTGCGAAGCTGAAGCTCGCGGGCGGGGGCGATATCGACGTCGTCAACCTGAAATGCGATCCGCTGCTCGTCGGCTCTGTGACGAAGCAGACCGGCGTTTTTCCCGCGTATCATATGAACAAGACGCACTGGATAACCGTCGCGCTCGACGGCTCCGCCGACGCGGAAACGGTGAAAATGCTCCTCGGCGCGAGCTTCGCGCTCACCGCGCCGAAGATAAAGACGAAGTGCGAAAAGCCTTCCCCTTGAGGGGAAGGTGGATTGCCGCCGCAGGCGGCAAGACGGATGAGGTGTAAAATGAACGAAACACGAAATCCGGATCTGAAACCAAATGCGCAAAGTTTGAGAAAGAATATGACAAAGGAAGAGCGCCATCTTTGGTATGACTTCCTTAAAACCCTGTCCGTTACCGTAAACAGACAAAAGGTAATAGGCAGGTATATTGTGGATTTCTATTGTGCGGATGCAAAACTGGTGATAGAGCTCGACGGTTCGCAGCATTATGCGGAAGCCGGCATAGCAGGCGATAAGGCGAGAGACAAGTTTTTGAGTAGTCTGGGATTGACTGTTTTAAGATACACTAATCTCGATGTGAAAAAGAATTTCAGAGGGGTATGTGAGGATATATTGAATCACATTGACACCTCATCCGCCCCTTCGGGGCACCTTCCCCTCAAGGGGAAGGCTTGAAACGGATCGGCGCGAGCTTCGCGCTCACCGCGCCGAAGATAAAGAAACAACCGGGGAGGGACGTATGAGAAAAACCATTGCTTTTATACTGACCGCGGCGCTGCTGCTTCCGGCGCTTGTCATAGCGCCGTTTTTCGCCGTGCATACTCACGCCGCCACGGTCTACGCCGTTTGCGTTATCTGCGACGGCAGCGGCAAATGCGGGCTCTGCGACCCCAAGAATACGCCGGAGGGCACGGGAGACGGCTGGCTTCGCTGTGATTTCTGCGACGCGGACGGTATGAGAAAATGCGGCACGAACCACGCCGGCGACGGCACCCCCATCGGCTGCGACGGCAGCGGCTACCTGCCTGACAGCAGCGTCTGCTGGAACTGCAACGGCACGGGCAAATACCTCTGCGACGCGTGCTGGGGCGAGAAGAAGTTCAAGTGCAAGTGCAACGAGATGGGTCAGCCCGGCAAATGCACCGTCTGCTACGGCACCGGCTGGTACACAGTCGATTCGCAGGGGCAGAAGATCGAGATCGGGCACGGCGTCTACCCGCCGGACGGCGCAAAGCTTGACGCCGGCGCGTGGTGACGCCACGAATACTACACCTACAACGCCTCGCGCTTCGGCACGGGCGTAACGCCGTATCAGGCGATGGCGAAATACGGCGCGAGCACGAGGACGGAGTTCTACAAAGTCCTCGGCGGCGGCACTGTAAACGGAGGCGGCTCGGGGAGCGGAAACGGAGGAAACTCCGGCGGCTCCGGCAACGGAGGTAACGGAGGCAACGGAGGCGGCAACGGAGACAACGGCGGGACGGATAACCCCGGCGACGACCCCGGCAACCCGCCGGAGAACCCGCCCGAAAACACCGGCCTCGAGGTCGTGATCCCGCCCGACGCCCAGCTTGTCAATGACGCCGCCAAGCAGGAGATCGACGAGATGTTCATCTTCTCGCGCCGCGTGGACGGAACCTATCTGATGACCGTGCGCTTTATGAAAAGCTGGCTTTCTCCAGATGAACTCGAAGCGCTGCATAATATGACCGAAGCGGACTTCGCCGCCCTGCGCGAAAAACTTGACGCGGCGGCAAACGGCTTCCGCTACCTGCGCAAGAGCGTAGAGCCGGCGGAAAAATACCGCGTGGACTTTGAGTTCGGTGCCGGCGCCGAACTGCCGTTCCCGTGCGAGACGCTGCTTCAGCTCCCCGCGGGCAGCGTGCCTGCGGACGCGCGGCTTTACCGCGTCAAAAACGGCGACGTTGACTTCGCCGGCGACACCCGCCTCGAGCACGACGCTTACGGCGACTACCTCACCTTTACCGATACCTCGCTCGGCGGCTACGTCTACGCCGTCGGCGACCCCGGTGAGATATTCGCGGACGAGCCGTCCTCCGGCGCGGAAGCTCCGCAGGGCAGCGAGCCCGCCGGGAACAAGCCGAACGGCGTCCTGCCGATCATACTTATCGCGGTCGGCGCGGCCGCCGCGGGCGCAGCGTCCGTCGCGATCCCCGTTGCGATAAAGAAACGCAAAGGGAAATAGTCATTCGCTTGAAAGGAGCAGTATGAAATACGGTGAATCGACGTTCGATATACTCTATCTGCTTTTCGCGATAATTGCCGGATGCGTCATGCTTGCGAAAGCGCGCGGCAAAACCGAAAAGCTGATGGGCTTTGCCGCGCTTATCCTCGGCGTCGGGGACGCGTTCCATCTCGTGCCGCGCGTGCTCAATTATTTTTGCGAAGCGGACTTCACCCTTTGGCTCGGCGTCGGCAAGCTCGTCACGTCGCTGACGATGACGGTCTTTTACGTGCTTATGTATCACATATGGCGCGGACTTTACGGCGCGAAGGAGACGAAGGGCTTGGCCGCCGCGGTCTACGCGCTCGCCGCGCTGCGCTTCGCGCTCTGCGCCTTCCCGCAGAACGGCTGGCTGACGAATGAAAGCGGCGTGCTCTGGGGCGTGCTGCGCAACCTGCCCTTCGCGGCGCTCGGCGCGCTGATCGTCGTTTTGTATTTCCGCAGGCGCGGAGAGCTGAAACGCTTCCGTTTCGTCTGGCTTTACGTGACGCTGTCGTTTGTATTCTATTTGCCCGTCGCGGTCGCCGCGGGACTGCTGCCGATCCTCGGTATGCTGATGCTGCCGAAGACGGTGTGCTATATCCTGCTGATATGGACCTTCCTGCTCGCCGTTTTGAAAGACGAGCCGAAGAACTGACAAAAGGAGAATGGATATGAAAGAATCGCACGACGATCCCGCCGAGTTGACAGAACAAGAGATGATCCTCCGCGAAGCTCTTGGTGACGAGGGATACGAAAAGTTGGCGGCGGAACTGTTCGATAAGGCGCTGAAAGTAGCGCAGGACGACATCTTACATAATCATCCGATATTCAAGGAGCAAACGGCGTATTGTGAATCCGAGAAAAATCTCAAAGACTGCGAGCCGTATGATGAGCTGGATCGAAAATTTTTTGAGCTGAAACGGCAGTATGAAAGCTCGTTTGAAGATATGCGAAAAGCCGCGGAAGCTGCGGCTTACCGGAGCGAGTATTCAAAGGGCGGCGAGTGCATACACCGCGGCTACTATTCTCCGAGTGCAGCGGATATGTACGTCACAGGTAGCGGCAGAGGCAGATTGTATAAACGTACCCCAAAGCCCGGGCAGTACGATTATGAGTATGTTTTTGACAAAGACGGATATCTGATCTGTGTCAAGAAATACGCTGCCGATCTGGACGGCATATACAGCATCGAGCTCTTTCACCGAGAGCCGGAAAGGACGTTTTCGTTTATATTCAACGCCTTTGACAAAGATCTTGAAGGCATAACGGAATGCCGTTATGAGAACGGCAAGCTCAATAGATACGAATTTGCGCTGACTTTCTTTGATGACCGCTGTGTAGAAATCAACGTCGAATCATTTGAATATGATGGTGAAATGCTTAAAACCGCATACGTTGATTCTTACAGTGTCCGAAGCAAGTTGTTGAAGAAAAACAAATACACCTTTTCCAGAAACGCCGAAGGATGCATAACCGAGTATGCGTCGGAGAATATGAGCGGCTATGTGATGTCGCAGAACGGGAACAAACCGATGAAGTTCGAGCCGTGCCCCGTTCTCGGAGCGCATAAGCATATTCCGTTTCTGTGGGAAGATATAACCAAAGAGCAGCACCGTAAATGAGCCGATAGGATAAAAGGAATAAAACAACGCCGCAGGGCGTTGTTTTTCATATATTTTTCATTATTTATTTCTTGACATTAAAGCGTGAAAGTGATAATATTTTTCGTTGTTTGTTTTTTCTTTCAAGGCGATTTCGGAAAGGGGTAAAACGCTATGCTGACAGCAGTCGTGGGCATCAACTGGGGCGACGAGGGGAAGGGGCGCATGGTCGACCTGCTCTCGTCGGATTACGACGTCATATGCCGCTATCAGGGCGGCAACAACGCGGGGCACACCGTGGTCAACGAACGGGGCAAATTCGTGCTGAATCTGCTTCCTTCCGGCATCCTCCGCGAGACCACCGTCAACGTGATGGGCAACGGAATGGTGATAGACCTCGAGCATCTGCACGGCGAGATCGCCTCCCTCGCGGAAAAGGGAGTGAGCGTCACCCCCGCCAACCTGAAAATAAGCAGCAAGGCGATCATCTGCCTGCCTTATCACAAGATGCAGGACATAATGGAGGAAGACCGCCTCGCGGATAAGAAATACGGCTCCACCCGCCGCGGCATCGGCCCCGTCTACGCCGATAAGTATATGAAAAAGGACCTGCGCATGGAGGACCTTTTCGACGACGGGCTCGAATCGAAACTCGCCGACCTCGTGGAGTGGAAAAACATAACCTTCGCCGGCTACGGAAAGAAGATCGACGCCGCAGAGATAGCGCAGTGGCTGCGCGTCTACGGCGAAGCGGTCAAGCCGTTCGTGAACGACGTCACCGCCTTCCTGACCGGCGTGGTCGCGGAAGGCAAAAACGTGATGTTCGAGGCGCAGCTCGGCGCCCTGCGCGACGTTGAGTTCGGCATATATCCCTACACCTCGTCCTCCACCACCCTCGCCGCCTACGCGCCCATCGGCGCCGGCGTGCCGGGCATGAAGCTGGATAACGTCATCGGCATAATGAAGGCGTATTCCACCTGCGTGGGCGAAGGCCCCTTCACCGCCGAGATGTTCGGCGAGGAGGCGGAGAAGCTCCGCGCCGCCGGCGGCGAATACGGCGCCGCGACCGGACGTCCGCGCAGGGTAGGCCCCTTCGACGTGCCCGCCTCGCGCTACGGCGTGAAGATGCAGGGCGCGGACGAGCTCGCGCTGACGAAGCTCGACGTGCTCTCGTATATGGATAAGATCCCCGTCTGCGTCGCCTACGAGATCGACGGCGAACGCACCCGCGAATTCCCCAGCGGAGCGCGGCTCGACCGCGCGAAGCCCGTGGTCGAATACGTCGACGGCTTCGGCGACGTTTCCGGCTGCCGCAGCTACTCCGAGCTGCCCGCGGCGGCGCGGCGTTACGTCGAATACCTCGAGGACGCCGTAAATTGCCGTATCGGCTACGTTTCGGTGGGAGCGGGAAGAGATGAGTATCTGAGAAAATAACGCGAAAAAACGCAAATAAGACGGCAGGGAGCGCCCTGCCGTCTTGACATATCCGGCCGCCGGTGGTATCATAAAAGTCAGGAAACCGATGCAAAACGGAGCGAAAAACAGATGGCCATTACCGACAGAAGAATCAGAGGCGCGGTGGAGATCGCGCTCGCGGCGGTGCTTATAACCGTATGCTCGTGGATAACGGTGCCGATCCCGTCGGTGCCGTTCACGCTGCAGATATTCGGCGTTTACGCGGCGATCTTCACGCTCGGAGGGCTGAAAGGCACTCTCTCCGTGGCGCTCTATATCGCGCTCGGGCTCGTCGGAGTTCCGGTTTTCTCCGGCTTCAAGCCGGGGCTGCCAGCGCTGCTCGGGCCGACCGGCGGCTATATCTGGGGCTTCCTGCTCTCCGCGCTCTTCTGCTGGCTGGCGGAGGCCGTGCTGATAAAGAAACCGACGGCGCTGAAAACGCTCGCCGCGGCGTTCGCTTCGCTGTTGCTCTGCTACGCCTTCGGCACCGGCTGGTTCGTATACGTTTATACGAGGAACGTCGGCGGCATCGGCGTCTGGACGGCGCTGACGCTCTGCGTGCTGCCGTATATAATCCCCGACGTGCTCAAGATCCTCGGCGCGTACAAGCTCGCGCAGATCGTGAAAAAGCGCGTCGATTTGTAGGAGAAACGAATGAACGTTACCGAACGCCTCGCGGCTCTTGCCGAGCCGGAATACGCCGATTTCAGCGCGAAGCTGACTCCGAATATCCCGCGCGAACGCTTCCTCGGCGTGCGCGTGCCGAAGATACGCGCGCTCGCCCGCGAGCTTGCCGGAACGCCGGAGGCGCGGGAGTTCCTCGCCGTTCTGCCGCATAAGTATCACGAGGAAAACCTGCTCCACGGCTTCATCGTCGAGCGCGTGCGCGGCTTTGACGAATGCGCCGCGGAGCTGGAACGCTTCCTGCCGTATATCGATAACTGGGCGGTTTGCGACTGCGTTACGCCGCCCGCGCTGAAAAAGGATCTGCCGCGGCTCGAGGCGCTTTCGCGCGGGTGGATCGCCTCCAGCGAGACCTATACCGTGCGCTTCGGCATACGGATGCTTATGGCGTTCTTTCTCGACGCCGCGTTCAAGCCGGAGTATCCCGCGCTCGTCGCCTCCGTGGAGAGCGGCGAATATTACGTGAAGATGATGGCGGCGTGGTATTTCGCCACCGCGCTCGCGAAGCAATACGAGGCGGCGCTGCCCTTCATCGAGCGCGGTCTGCCGGACGTCTGGACGCACAACAAGGCGATACAGAAGGCGATCGAGAGCCGCCGACTTACCGATGAGCGAAAAGAATACCTGCGCGGTCTTAAAAAGAATAAGTGAGACTGTTGGTTATTTGTCCATAACGCTCGAAGGAGGCGCTGAAATGAACAGGGTATATATTGATTTAGTACCATCCAAAAGAGTATACGGCGGAATAGAAACAGAGGGAGCAGATATTTTCAGATACTTTAATAAAAAGGATATCAAACAATATTTGAGTTTATTCGATGGCGAGAATATACCCTTTTCGGAAAATAATCTGTTCGCTTTGTTGAGTATAACAGACCATATAAAAGAGCTTGGGATAATTGTTTTCGGGGAGAAAAAGGTCGATTTCCCCAAAGGTGTAAACGGCAATTTCCTTGGTTATGACGTATCCGGAGATTCGATGTATCTTTCTCCGCTGTATACTGTTTTTTTCGGGAATAACGGCGGGGAGTTTTTCCGAAGTCTGCAATCCAATCTTTCGTGTGGAGTGAATGACTACGGGCTGTTTGACCGCATAGAAAACGCCGTCGAGCTTATAGAACTCGTCAACGCGGCAAAAGAGGATAACGTTTTTGAAGAAGACGGAAAACTCAAGCCCGTTTTTGTGTATAGTGTTTGAATAGAAGGATTTGCCTGATGAGAGGAGAGAAAATAGTATGAAGTTCAACGAGGTATTCGGAAACGCCAAATGGGTGACCTGCGAGGAAGGATGCATTTCGCCGTATATCCGCGCGGAGTTCGAGGCGCCCTGCAAAAGCGCCGAAATCACGCTCTGCGGTCTTGGCTACGCGAATCTTTATATCAACGGCCGCCGCGTCGGCGACGAATTTTTCCTGCCGCTAAACAGCTGCTATCACTACAACCCCGATCTGATTTGCGTCAGGGACGGCGGCGAAGAGCTCGGCAGCCGCACATATCCGGTAAAATACGACATCAGCGACTATCTCGTCGAAGGCAAAAACGCGCTCTGCGTGCATCTCGGCCCCGGCTGGTACGCCCACGGCGATATGGAGAAGCAGGAGGACGAGTGGATAAAGCCCTACGGCGTAGTGAAGGCCGCGTGGCGTGTCGTCTTCGCCGACGGCAGCGAGCTTGTCTCCGACGAAAGCGCCGTCTGGGCGCAGTCGCCGCTTTTGAGCTGCAATCTCTACTGCTGCGAGATACAGGACGACGCTTATTATATCCCCGACGTTTCCGAGCCGGAATGCGCCTTCACCGGCTGGAAGCCGGTCAAGCTGACCGACGTGCCGGATACCGACTATTACTTCTCCGACTGCCCGCCCGACCGGATAATCAGAACGATAACACCGAAGGAGATCTCCCGCCGCGACGGGCATATAACCTACGACGTCGGCGAAAACATCACCGGCAGAGTCGTTTTCACGACCGACGGCCCCTGCGGAGTCGGCATCCGCCACAGCGAAGGCGTGACGCCGGAGGGGGAGATCGACGCAAATTATCACCACTGGCAGTGGATGAAATACGACTGCCGCGGAGTCCGCGAATACAGCGAAATGTTCAAGTGGTCGGGCTTCCGCTACTTTGAGATAAGCGACTGCGCGAAGGTGCTTCGCGTCGAGGTGATACACACCGACGTCGCCGTGACCGCCGCCTTCGAGTGCGATAACGAGACGCTCAACTGGTATCACGACGCCTTCGTCCGCACGCAGCTCAATAATATGCACGGCGGCATTCCGTCCGACTGTCCGCATATGGAGCGCCGCGGCTACACCGGCGACGGCGAGCTTACCTGCGAGGCGGTCATGAATATCCTCGACTGCGAGAGCTTCTACCGCAAGTGGATGAAGGATATCTCCGATTGTCAGGACAGAAAAAGCGGCCACGTTCAGCACACGGCGCCGTATATCCCTTCGGGCGGCGGCCCGGGCGGCTGGGGCTGCGCGATAATCGAGGTGCCGTATCAGTTCTGGCGGCAATACGGCGATATCGCGCCGCTGAAGGAGATGTATCCGCAGGCGAAAAAGTACTTCGGGTATCTCGACAGCGTCAGCGCGGACGGCGTTATGTACGTTGACGAAAACGACCGTATGAGCTGGCTCGGCGAGTGGGCGGTCCCGATCGGCTGGGGCGAGCGTATGAACGTCGCGCTCCCGCCGCCTTACGTCACCGCGTATTTCTACGTCCGTTCGCTTTGCAGGGCGATAGAAGCGGCGCGGGTGCTCGGCTTTGAAGAGGATATACCCGCCTTCGAGGCGAAAAAACGCTTTCTGCTCGACGTTATCGTCAAAAACTATTACGATCCCGCGACCGGAGATTTCGCGAAAAACACCCTTTTCGGCAACTGCTATGCGGTCGATCTCGGGCTCGGCGACGAACGCACGTGGGATAACCTCGTCGCATCCGTCGAGGCGGAACGGCGCCTTTACACCGGCATTTTCGGCACGGATATAACCCTGCGCCTGCTCTTCGAGCGCGGCAGGGAGGATCTGGCGTTTATGCTGATGACCTCCGAAAAGGAATGCAGCTTCGGCTGGTGGAAAAACCACGGTATGACGACTCTCTGCGAGCACTGGGATATGGCGCGCTCGCTCGATCATCCGATGTTCGGCTCGTCCGACAGGTATTTGTTCAGATATATCCTCGGAATTCGTCAGCCGGAGGACTCGCACGGCTGGGAAAAACTGGTCGTAAAGCCGGTCGATATCCCGCAGGTAAGCAAGGCGTCGGGTCATATCGACACGCCGCGAGGCGTGGTATCCGTCAGCTTCGAGAAGACGGACGGCAACGCCGGCTTCGTTGTGGAAACGGATATCGAGGGCGAATTCGAGTTCCGCGGAATGTCTATGCATCTGAAACGCGGACGGAACATAATAATACAGTAACTGCGATGGATAAAATAGAGCTTGCGGCGCGCGCCGCCGATGAAACCGGCTTTTTCCAATACGGTTTCGTGCCCGTTTCGGAGCTGAAAACGAGCGAAGAAGTCAGGAAAATGTGCGAAAGCAACGTATGCCGCCGCTACGGCGCGACCTGGGCGTGCCCGCCGGCGTTCGGCACCGTTTCCGAATGCGCCGAACGGCTGAAAAAGTATGGCGCGGCGATGATTTTTTCGCGCAAATACGACCTCGACGATTCCTTCGATTTCGAGGGTATGACGGCGGGCGCGAAGGATTTTCACGCCGCTGCTGAGCGGCTCTGGCAGCGCGTTAAAGCGGATCTTCCGGAAGGTTTGCTTATGGCGAACGAGGGGTGCGTAAAGTGCGAAAAATGCACCTATCCGGACGCGCCGTGCAGATTTCCCGATTCGCTGCATCCCTCGCTCGAGGGCTACGGCTTTATGGTAAGCGAAGTCGCCGCGCAAGCGGGAATAAACTATATTAACGGCGCGAACACGGTCACGTATTTCGGCGCGCTCTTTTTCTGACGCCGAAAACCCGCGAAAAACACCGGAAAAACGGTCTGCGCTTCCCCTGAGCCGACAGAAAAGTCCCAAACGGGGAAATTATCAAAAAGAAACTCTGTAAACGCTTCTCAAGGAGCGTTTTTTATTTTGTTTTTTGCCGAAAGGCGATCTGAACGAAGCGTTTTTGCGCCGGAAAACGCAAAAATCGCGCTCTGAAACGCAAAAATGCCGATTTTCAGGCGTAAAAATTGTAAACTTAAACAAACCTTTGTTTATGCGGATTGTATACTATATGAATATTATCGATATTAGTGTTATTCATATGAATATTGTTCATATACACCGATTTAAGGCGCTTTAAGGCCGTAGAAAAGCCTCTGAAAAGCGGATACGCGGAAGATGCGAAAAGCGTGTTTTTTACGTCTTTTTTCAAACCAAAGAAAAAAAGGGGAAAAACGGGGTAATTGATATGTTGACCGCGTCCGCGTTTGGTGCTATAATATAATTGTATTAAATTGCGGTTTCATCCGCGTCGAACATCATTTTGTTTTCGCGTTGCCAACGCGAGGGAGGAACAGTTATGAAAAAGACCGTATCGTTTTCCGTCAGCCGTGTGATTTCGATCATACTTTCGCTGGTTGTTCTCGTTTCCTGCGCCGGAGTTATACCGCCGGCAGTTACCGCATCCGCGGAAAGCCCTGACGAGCCGGTCATAGTAAACGCCGGTTTCGAGACCGGCACGGCGAGCCCGTGGCAGCTCGGAGGCAACTCGGAAATCGTCGCGGGCGGCCGTGACGGCAGCGCATACGCGCTGAAGGTCGCGGGCGTTGCGTGGACTCACGTCAAACAGCAGATTTCGGTCAGTCCGAACACCGACTACCGTATTACCGGCTGGGTCAAGCGCGTTTCCGGCACCGGCGCGCACTATCTCTACGCGAAGGGCCCGACCGATCAGCCGATAGCGGCGATCAACGGTACGAGGCAGTATTTTACATACATGGACTCCGACTGGGTGATGCACAAGTGGGAATTCAACAGCGGCAGCTTCACCACTATCAACATTGATATGGTTATAGAAGATCCCGACTCGGTCTTTCTTTACGACGATATTTCCATAAAAGAACTCCTGCCCTCGAGCTTTGACGGTTACATCTACAACGGCAACTTTGAGACCGGCGACTACAATCCGTGGAGCATAAAAAGCCCTGCGGCAATCGTCGCGGGCGGCCGTGACGGGAGCGACTACGCCTTCAGAATGGAAGGCGGTCAATGGAGCTCGGCGTCACAGAACGTAGAGGTCGAGCCGCATACCGACTACCGTCTCACCGGCTGGGTGAAGCGCGTTTCCGGCACCGGCGCGCACTATCTTTACGCAAAAGATCAGAACGGCGGAAACATCTCCGCGATTAACGGCACGAAGCAGTGGTTCAACCAGACGACTACCGATTGGGTGGAGCACGTCTGGGAGTTCAACAGCGGCACGTTTTCTTACATAAAAGTTTACATAACCGTTGAAGACCCAAACTCCGTTTTCCTCTACGACGATATAAAGCTTGAAAAGCTCTGCACCGCGAGTTTTGACGGATACATTACGAACGGCGACCTTGAGACCGGCAGCGCAGGCGGTTGGAATCTCAACGACGGCACGTCTGTCGTGACCGGCGGCTACAACAGCGGCTATGCGCTGAAGGTCGGCGGAAGCGCGGGCACCGCCGTAACTCAGAACGTAAAAGTTGAGGGACTTACCGACTACCGTCTCACCGTTCGCATCAAGCGAATAAGCGGCAGAGGCGCTCACAGCATCCTCGCCAAAAAGGGTGACGCCGTTCTGGAAAACATAAACGGAACCGACGGCAAGATCACGTTTACCGACAGAAAGTGGCACGAACAGTCGATCGAATTCAACAGCGGAAGAACGGCCGTAGTGACCGTTTGCCTCAGCGTCGACGCGGCAGGCTCGGTTTTTCTGTACGACAATATAACGCTCGAAAAGATCGGGGCCGTTGACTACAGCGGCGTGCTCAAAGGCGACGTTACGCTCGATTCCGCCGTTGACGAAGCCGACCTCGCCCTTGCGGTAAGCGCCGTGAAGGGCGGAACGCAGCTTGAAGGCGCCGCCGAATACGCCGCGGACATGAACTGCGACGGCAGGGTGAACGAAGACGACGTTTCGCTCCTCCGCGCTTACCTGAATAACGGCTCCGCGCCGGTTCTGCTTTACCCGACCCGCGGCGAGACCGTCGCGAACGCCTCCTGGCAGATAGATGAGCTGCTTACGAATTACAGACCCGGCAAGTCGGACGAATACTCCGGCATCGGCAGCCGCCCCGACCAGTACGCGCGCGACGACGTCGTTCTGCGCTGGATGCCGGCGGCGGGAGCGGCGGAATATACCGTGCTGCTCGCGGATAACCCAGCTCTGACCGGCGCGAAGACATACGGTGTTTCCGAGCCGACGCTTTCCGTACAGAATCTCATGGTAAACACCGACTACTACTGGGCGGTCGAGGTCGGCGGAGCGCGCTCCGATATCGGTACATTCCACACCGCCGATACCGTCCGCACCCTCTGGATCGAGGGCGTCTCCAACACCCGCGATATCGGCGGCTGGAAAACCGCGGACGGCACTCAGCGCGTGAAATACGGCATCGCGTACCGCGGCGCGAAGTTCGACGACTTCACCGAAGCCGGCAAGCAGGCGATAATCGACCTCGGCATAAAGACCGACGTCGACCTGCGCGGCAACAACGAGGGCGTCAACGAGCCGCTGAAAAAGCTCGGAGTTACCTGGTACCTCGCCGGATACTACGGCTGCGCGATGTATAACGGCACCGACTCGACGAGCATCGAGCGCATCGGCAGCAACCACGTCAACGGCACGATCAACGCGCTTCGCGCCTACGCGAATCCCGCGAACTACCCCGCCTATTTCCACTGCAGCTACGGCCGCGACCGCACCGGCACGCTCGGTCTGCTTCTGCTCGGTCTTCTCGGCGTTTCAAAAGTCGATATACAGAAGGATTACGAGATGACCTTCCTCTCCGAATGGGGCGGCGGCGGACTCAGCGCCGAGGGGCACGTCTCGCTCCTCAACAGAACGATAAGCTGGATCCAGACGAACTACGCGCAGGGCGGGACGCTTCAGGAGTCTATCGAAGCGTACGTGCTTGCGGCGGGACTTTCCGCCGGCGAGATCGCCGCGATCCGCGCGAATATGCTCGAGCCCGTTCCCGAGGAAACCGCCGTTACCGGAATCGAGATCGCGTCCGTACCCGATAAGACGGAGTATTACGCGGGCGACCTGCTCGATCCCGCGGGAGGCGAGCTCTCCGTCGCCTTCAGCGACGGCACCGTAAAAACGGTTAAGATGAGCATAGATATGATCGGCGGATTCGACAGAAACGCCGCAGGCGTGCAGACGCTCACCGTTACCTATGAAGGCTTCACCGCGCAATTCGAGGTTACCGTCGTTGAGACGGTAATACGCGGCGACATGGACGGCGACGGAGTAATAACCGTTTCCGACGCGCTCGTCGCACTGCGTATCGCCGCGAGGCTCACGGAAGAAACGCCGGAAGCAATCGCGATAGGCGACGCGGACGGCGACGGCGCGATAACGGTTTCCGACGCGCTGCGCATACTGCGCGTAGCCGCGAAGCTGGCCGACACTCTGTAATAACGCTTTTACGAGCCGACAGTCTGCCGGCTCGTATGCTTTCGCCGACGGCGATTTAGTGAAAGGAGCAAACGATATGAAAAATACGATACTCGTCAAACGTTTTACGGCGTTGATTCTTACGTTGGCGCTTGCGCTGTCCTTCGTCGGCGTACTGCCTGCCGCCGCGGAAACGGCGAGCTTTGACGGATTCATCTACAACGGCGATTTCGAGCTCGGAAGCGCGGGCGCGTGGAATATGGCGGGCACCTATTCTATCGTCGCCGGCGGCCACGACGGCAGCGGCTACTGCATCAGAGCAGCCGGAGCCGCGTACTCGAAGGCGTATCAGGACGTGACCGTCGAGCCGAACACCGACTACCGGCTGTCCGGCTGGGTGAAACGCGAAGCGGGCGTCGGCGCGCATTACCTTTACGCGAAGGGACTCGCCGTCAGCACGCTTGAAACGCTGAATAATACCAACCCGTGGCACAGATACGCAACGCCGGACTGGTACTGGTTCATGTGGGATTTCAACAGCGGGGACAATACGCAGATCAGCGTTCGCATAGAAATCGAAGACGCGGCGTCGGTATGCCTTTACGACGATATAAACCTCCGCAAGCTGACCTCCTCGGACAAGGCCGGCTATCTCACCAACGGAAACTTTGAGGCCGGCATCCCGAACGGCTGGCAGCCGAGCGGAAACTCCTCCGTTGTCGCCGGCGGATACAGCGGCAGCTACGCTATGCGGGTCGACGGTCTCGTCAAGCAGTATATCCGCGTCGACTCCATGAGCGACTACCGCGTGACCGTGATGGCGAAGCGCGTCAGCGGTACGGGCAGCCACGAGATCCGCGTGCAGAAAGGCACGAACGTCTACGAGGCGATAAACGGCACGAACGGCGTTTTCAGCAATGCGACGGACGGATGGGAGGAGCATTCCTTCGAGTTCAACTCCGGCAAGACGACGCAGGTGGCGCTTTTCCTCGCGGCGCTCGACGCGGGAACCGTCTACCTCTACGATAACGTGACCGTGAAGAAGATAAACAACCCCGCGCCCGACTACTCAAACGTCATGAAGGGCGACGTCGACCTCGACGGCGGCGTTGACGCCGACGATCTTGAACTTATCCGCACTCTCGGAGGCGCCGCCGAAGGCGCGGCCGCCTACGCCGCGGATATGAACTGCGACGGCAGAATCACACCCGAAGATTTACAAATGCTCGACGATTACCTCGCGATGGGAGACAACGCGATCATGGCGCTCTATCCGACGCAGGGCGAGACCGTCGCAAACGGCAACTGGCAGATAGACGAGCTGCTTCACGACTACTATCCCGGCAAGTCGGACGACTACTCCGGCATCTACTTCGGCATGGGAACGCACACCAACCAGTATGCGCGCGATCCGGTCGTTCTGCGGTGGATAGGCAACGCGGGAAGGAAGAGCTACACAATTCTCCTTACTCACGAGGTCGATCCCGAGACCGGCGCGCCCGACTTCACGAACGCCAAATCGTACGTCGCCCGCGGCACCGAGTTGAGTATACAGAATCTGCTCGTCGACACGGACTACTACTGGATGATAGAAGGCGGCGGCGAATTCGCCGCCGGCGTATTCCATACCGCGAAGACCGTCCGCACATTCTATATCGACGGAGTCACAAACAGCCGCGACCTCGGCGGATGGCTGACCGAGGACGGTCTGGCGAGAGTGAGATACGACGTCGCGTTCCGCAGCGCGCACTTCGATCACATAACCTCCGCGGGCAGAACCGCGGTCGCCGACCTCGGTCTTAAGACGGATATCGACCTGCGCGCCGACGGCGAAGGACTCGTCGCCCCGCTCGGCGACGACGTGACCTGGCTCCGCGCGGGCCCGGACGGCACGGCGATGTACTACACGACCGGAGGCAACAGCATAAGCAACCTCAAGGGCTCGTACACGCAGGGCACGATCGCCGCGCTTCGCGTATTTACCAACCCCGCGAATCTGCCGGCGTGCTTCCATTGCGCCTACGGCCGCGACCGTACCGGCACGGTAGGCTTCCTCCTGCTCGGCATGCTCGGCGTTTCGTATTACGATATAGTGAAGGAATACGAAATGACCTTCCTGTCATACGTAGGCGAGCAGAATATGACGATAAGATCCGACGAGGCGGCCACAAAGACGCTCAACTGGATAATGGAGACGTATCCCGCGGATTCTCTCAAGGAATCTACGGAGAAGTATCTGCTCGCCGCAGGGCTCAAGGCGGACGAGATAACGGCGATACGCAAAAACCTGCTTGAAGCGGCGGACGGCACGCCCATCAAAGCGGACAGCATCGAGGTAACGACTCTTCCGCGCAGGCTTTCCTTCCTTGAGGGGAAGGGCAGACTCCTTGTTGTGGGCGGCAAGATAACCGTCCGCTACAACGTCGGCGTCACCGAGGAGATTTGGATGGAAAAATCCATGGTCAGCGGCTTCGACAACACGATTGTCGGCCCGCAGACGCTGACTGTGGAATACATGGGAGCGACCACGACCTACGACATCGAGATAACTCCGAAGAGCATAAAAAGTATAGAGATAACCTCCCTGCCGGCGAAGCTGGAATACGTCGAGGGCGAGGAGTTCGATCCCGCCGGACTTGAGGTCACGGCGTATTACGATAACGACACGAGCGAAACGCTCGCCGCGGACGCGTATACGCTCGAAGGCTTCGTGTCGTCGCCCGGCGAGCATACGGTAACCGTATCCGCCGGAGGCTTCTCCGACAGCTTTGCCGTTACCGTAGTCAGCGGCGCGATGCCCGGCGATATTGACGGCGACGGCGAAATAAGCGTCAACGACGCGCTTATGGCGCTCCGCGTCGCGGCGAAGCTCGCGGCCTTCGCCGACGAGGCTCAGTTCAGACTCGCTGACGTCGACCGCGATGGCGAGATTACCGTTGCCGACGCTCTGATGATCCTCCGCGTCGCCGCGAAGCTCGCCGATCCGGGCACGCTTTAGGATTTTTCTTAAAAGCCGCCGCAACGGGCGAAGCCCCCGATAATTACGAAAAACGCGACGCCTCCCGCACGGGAGGCGTCGTGTTTGTTTCAAACTACCGCTTGACTGTACGCGTAAAAAATGATAAAATAAACTTGTGCAAATATACGCCGCCTTCACGCGGCGTTACAGAGGAGGAAATAATTATGAAAAAGACGTTCTTCGGCAGCCGCGTGCTTGCGGTCGTTCTGACGCTTGCGATGGTGCTTTCCTTCGCGGGAGTTCTCCCGCTGGGGATCACCGCGTCCGCGGCGGACCCGAGCTTTGACGGCTACATCTACAACGGCGACTTCGAAACAGGCACGGCAAGTCCGTGGAAACTGAACAGCGGATCGTCTATCGTTACCGGCGGCCATAACGGCAGCGGATACGCCGTTCGCTTTCAATCTTCCAGCGCGTGGTCGTACTTTTATCAGAAAGTCAACATTCAGCCCGACACCGATTACCGCGTGACCTTCTGGGTCAAACGCGTTGCCGGAACGAGTTCACACAATATTTACATCTACGATCCGAATGACACCAATAACATTCGCCCCGGTATAAACGGCACAAAGCAGTGGTTCAATTATACCAGTGATGAATGGGTGAAGCACGTTTTTGAGTTTAACAGCGGAACGCTGACAACTGTTGGTATTTACTTTAAAAATTCAAAAGCGGATGACGTCTTCCTCTATGACGACATCTCCTTAAAGGAGTTGCCGACTCCGAGCTTTGACGGCTATATCTACAACGGCGACTTCGAGACGGGCGACGAAGCGCACTGGACTCTCCCGAAGGGCGCGTCCATCGTCGCGGGCGGCCACGACGGCAGCGACTTCTGCGCGAAGCTTGCTGCCAGCGCTCCGGGCAAGCAGTGGGAGCACATCAAGCAGGTCATCTCCGTCGAGCCGAACTCCGACTACCGCCTCACCGGCTGGGTGAAGCGCGTCAGCGGCTCCGGCGCCCACTACCTCTACGCGCAGGGCCCCGCCAACGAGAAGCTGACTCAGCTCAACGATACCCACCAGTGGTTCACCTACGCCAACGAGGACTGGGTGCAGCACGTCTGGGAGTTCAACAGCGCGTCCTTCGAGTCCATCACGATCTATATGATGATCGAGGATCCCGACTCCGTCTTCCTCTATGACGACGTCACGCTCGAGAAGCTCGCCACCGCGAGCTCCGACGGATACATCACCAACGGCGACTTCGAGACCGGCGTCGGCAGCGGCTGGATAATCAACAGCACCTCCTCCATCGTCGAGGGCGGACGCAACGGCAGCGGCCACGCGCTGAAGCTCGAGGGCGGCTACGGCAAGAACGTCAAGCAGGCCGTCAAGGTCGACGGTATGACCGACTACGCTCTGACCGTCCGCGTCAAGCGCGTCAGCGGCACCGGAACGCATAAGTTCTTCGTCCAGAACGGCGACAACGTCATCGAGCCGCTCGACGGTTATGACGGCACCATAGACGACACCGGCGACGAATGGTGCGAGCACGTCTACAAGTTCAACTCCGGGAAGACGACTCAGATAACCGTCTTCCTTCAGATTGTCGACGGCAGTTCCGCTTTCCTCTATGACGACATAACGATGGCGCCGATCACCGGCCCCGACTACAGTCACGTTCTGAAGGGCGACGTCGATCTCGACGGCGACCTCGATAAGAACGACGTTACGCTGCTTCAGCAGCACCTTGACGGCGAGATCACGCTCGAGGGCGAAGCCGCCTATGCCGCCGATATGAACTACGACGGCGCGATCACCGCGGACGACGTCGCGCTTCTGCGCGGCTTCTTCTCCGAAGAGGGAGCCGCCGTGCTCCTTTACCCGATAAACGGCGAGGAAGTCGCCAAGGGCGCGTGGCAGGTCGACACGCTGCTCGAGGACTACACTCCCGGCAAGTCCGACGGCTATTCCGGCATCGGCGCGCGCAAGGATCAGTACGCACGCGACGATATCGAGCTTCACTGGCTCGTTCCGCGGGGCGGGGCGCGCAGCTATCATCTGCTGCTCGCGGATAACCCCGACCTGAGAGGCGCCAAGGAGTATCTCATCCAGAACAACAACGAGGAGCATCAGGGCATGACCCTGCAGAACCTCCTCGTCGATACCGATTACTACTGGGCAATCGACGTCAACGGAGCTCAGTCCGCGGTCGGCACCTTCCACACCGCGAATACCGTCAGCACCCTCTGGATCGAAGGCGTTTCCAACACCCGCGACCTCGGCGGCTGGATCACCGAAGACGGCCTTTACAGAGTCAAATATAACGTCGCTTTCCGCGGCGCCAGATTCGATAACATCACCGACGCGGGCCTTGCCGCCGTCGCCGACCTCGGCATAAAGACCGATGTAGACCTGCGCACGCAGAACGAGGGCGTTCAGGCGCCGCTCGGCGATCTTGCGGCATGGCACCTCGTCGGCAGCAGCGGCGCGGCTATGTACTATTCCGATGAAGCCGCTTCCATCGGCAACCTGACGAGTCCCTATGTCGCGGGTACCGTCGAAGGCGTCCGCGTTTACGCCGACGCGAGCAACTTCCCGGCGTACTTCCACTGCAGCTACGGCCGCGACCGTACCGGCACGCTCGGCCTTATGCTGCTCGGTCTGTGCGGAGTCGGCAGAAACGACATCCTCGCGGATTACGAGTTGACCTTCCTCTCCGAGTGGGGCGGCGGCGGCATCAGCGCCAGCGGCCACACCAAGCTGCTTACCAGGACGATGGACTGGCTGCAGGAGACCTACGCTCCCGAGGGAACGCTGAAAGAAGCGGTCGAGGGATACCTGCTCTCCGCGGGTCTTACCGCCGACGAGATCTCCGCTGTCCGCGCGAATATGCTCGAGCGCATCGGCGGAGAGCCTGAGGCGACCGGCGTCGAGGTCACCGCCTTGCCGGACAAAACCGCTTACCTCGAGGGCAAGGATGAGCTCGACGTTACCGGAGCCAAGCTTACCGTGTATTACGACGACGATTCCTCCGAAGAGATTGACGTCACCGCGGACATGGTCAGCGGATTCGACAACACCGCCGTCGGCCCGCAGACGCTGACGGTCACTTACGGTGAGTTCACCGCGACTTTCGAGATCGAGATAACCGCGAAATCGCTTACCGGCATCGACGTCACCGTCCTGCCGGGCAAGCTCGACTACGTCGAGGGCGAGGAGTTCGATCCCGCCGGACTTGAGATCACGGCGTATTACGATAACGACACGAGCGAAGTGCTCGCCGCGGACGCGTATACGCTCGAGGGGTTCGAATCCACCGTCGGCGAGCACGTTATAACGGTCTCCTACGGCGGAAAGACCGCCGCGTTTACGGTGAACGTCGCCGCAAAGACGCTTGAAAGCATCGAGGTCACCGCGCTCCCGACCAAGCTCGAATACGTCGAGGGCGAGGAGTTCGACGCGGAAGGAATCGAAGTGACGGCGTACTATGACAATAATACGTCCGAAGTGCTCGCCGCGGACGCGTATACGCTCGAGGGTTTCGAATCCACAGTCGGCGAGCATATCGTCACCGTCACCTACGGCGAAAAAACGGACACCTTCACCGTGACGGTCGTTAAGAAAGTCATTCCCGGCGATATCGACGGCGACGGCGAAATAAGCGTCAACGACGCTCTCCTGGCGCTCCGCGTCGCAGCGCAGCTCGCGACGTTTGAGGATGAGGCTCAGTTCAGAATCGCCGACGTCGACCACGACGGTGAGATCACCGTTTCCGACGCGCTGCGCATACTGCGCGTCGCCGCGAAGATAGCGGATCCGAGCAGTTTAGTGTAATACGAACACGGGCTATCATTTCCGCCTGAATAATGGATTTCCGGCAGCTCCCTCTCGATAAAGGGAGCTGCCGTTTTTTGCCGTAATTACTCAATGACAATAGCAGCCGTTTTTCCTTATTGATTTATCGGTCGTGAAATGCTATAATCATAGTATAATGATCTCGCGCCGCGTCAATTGACGCGGGGAAAGGAACGCTGGATATGAAAAGGACTTTTATCGGAGGCCGCGTTATTGCGGTCGTTCTGACGCTGGTGATGCTCGTGACGTGCGCGGGTGTGATTCCGCCCGCGCTGACCGCATCCGCCGCGAACGCGAGCTTCGACGGCTTCATCTACAACGGCGATTTCGAGACCGGCGCGGCAAGCGGCTGGAATCTCGGCAAATCCGCAACCATAGTTGCGGGCGGCCACGACGGCAGCGGCTACGCGATGCGCTTCGCCGGCACGGCGTGGGCGAACTGCAATCAGTCGATAACCGTTAAGGCGAACACCGCCTACCGTATTTCCGGCTGGGTGAAGCGCGTTTCCGGCACCGGTGCGCATCACTTCTACGCGCAGAACGGCAGCGGCCAGAACTGCGAAAAGTTGAACGGCACACAGACCTGGTTCTCATACGCCGGCGACAGGTGGATACAGCACGTGCTGGATTTCAACAGCGGTTCAAGCACCTCTTTGAAGTTTTACATAAGCATAGAGGACCCCGACTCGGTGTTCCTCTATGACGACATACTCATCGAGGAACTCGGCCCCGGCAGCGGCGACGGCTGCGTGAGAAACGGAGACTTCGAGCTCGGCACGGCCGGCGGCTGGCTGATAAACGGCGCCTCGACCTTCTATCCCGGCGGCAGGAACGGGAGCGACTATGCAATCAGGCTTATGGGCGATCCCGGCGTCTGCACGAAGCAGTCGATCAGAGTCAAGGGCATGACCGATTACCGCCTCACGGTACACTCGAAGCGTTCGAGAGGCACCGGCAGGAATCAGGTTTCCGTTCGCAGGGGCGACACGGTCATCGGGTTCGCGAACGGCGCTGACGGAATAATCGCCGAGACCGAGCGCGAATGGTTCGAGCACGTTTACGAATTCAACAGCGGACCGGCCACTCAGATAACCGTTTTTCTGCAGATGCTCGACAGCGGCGCGAGCTTTTACTACGACGATATTACGCTTGAAGAGATCACCGGTCCCGACTACAGCGGCGTTATAAAGGGCGACGTCGACGGCGACGGCGACCTCTCCGCCTCGGACGCAGCGCTCGCGAGCGCTCACGTCGCAGGCGAAACGCAGCTTGAAGGCTCCGCATTCTACGCGGCTGATATGGACTGCGACGGCAGCGTGACCGCAGACGACGTCGCTCTGCTGGAGCTTGTGCTCGATCCCGAGAACAACGCGGCAGTTCCGATTTATCCCATTAGGGGAGAAGAGGTAGCCAGAGGAGCGTGGCAGGTGGAGGAGCTTTTCGCCGACGACTACACGCCCGGCAAATCGGACGCCTATTCGAACATCGCCGCGCGCAACGATCAGTACGCGCGCGATCCCGTTGTACTGCGCTGGGCGTCTCGCGTACCGCAGCGGAGCTATACCGTTTTGCTCGCGGATAACTCCGGACTCAGGAACGCAAAGAGGTATATCGCGCAGGAAACGACGCTTTCGGTGCAAAACCTTCTTGCGGATACGGATTACTACTGGGCGGTCGAAATCGCCGGAGTACGCTCCGCGGTCGGAACCTTCCACACGGCGAAGACCGTGCGCACGCTTTGGATCGAAGGCGTTTCCAACACCCGCGACCTCGGCGGCTGGGTGACGGAGGACGGGCAGTACCGTGTGAAACAGAACGTTGCCTTCCGCGGCGCGAAATTCGACGATATAACCGACGCCGGCAGGACGGCGGTCGCGGACCTCGGTCTGAAGACGGACGTCGACCTGCGCACGCAGAGCGAAGGCGTTCAGGCGCCGCTCGGCGATCTTGCGGAATGGTATCTCGTCGGCCCGAACGGAGCCGCGATGTATTACACCGACAGCTCGAGTTCGATTTCAAACCTCACAGGCGGACACGTCAGAGGTACGATAAACGCCATCCGCGTCTACGCCGACTCGAGCAAGTTCCCGGCGTATTTCCACTGCAGCTACGGCCGCGACCGCACCGGCACGCTGGCGTTCCTGCTGCTCGGTATGCTCGGCGTTTCCAGGCTTGATATACAGAGGGATTACGAAATGACCTTCCTGTCGCAGTTCGGCGGAGGCGGAGGCAGCGCGGCCGCCGCGCTGGCGTCGCTCAATAAGACGATCGACTGGGTGACTGCGAATTACGCGGTCGGCGGCACGCTGAAGGAGTCCTGCGAAGCGTACCTGCGCGCTGCGGGACTGACAAATGCCGAAATTGCGGCGATACGCGCGAATATGCTTGAGCCTAACACGGTTGACGAGCCGCTTCCCGGCGACGTTGACGGCGACGGCGAGGTCACGGTCGCGGACGCGCTCTCGGCGCTCCGTGCGTCGGTCGGGCTCGCGGAGCTCGGCGAAGAAGCCTTCGCCGCCGCGGACGTCGACGCCGACGGCGCGATAACGGTTTCGGACGCGCTCCGCATACTCCGCGCCGCGGCAGGCCTTGCGGCGGGAGCTTAAATGAAATACGTACTTTACGGCGCCTCCTAACGGAGGCGCCGGTGTTTTTCCGCTTGATTTATTCGCGTTGAAATGCTATAATCAAATCATCAAATAATCTCGCGCCGCGGCAACGCGGCGGAAGGGGCGCTGAATATGAAAAAAACACTTATCGGCAGCCGCGTTCTCGCGGTCGTTCTCGCGCTTGCGATGCTTATTACCTGCGCGGGCGTACTGCCGCTCGGACTGATCGCGTCCGCGGCGGCTCCGGGTTTTGACGGCTACCTTTACAACGGCGACTTTGAGACCGGCGACATGTCGAACTGGTCGATCCTTTACGGCAATATGTCGATAGTTGAAGGCGGTCATAACGGCAGCGGATACGCGCTGAAGGTCGCGGGAAGTCAATGGTCCTGCATCTATCAGGCCGTGCAGATCGAGCCGAACACGGACTACCGCCTCTCGGGCTGGGTGAAGCGCGTTTCCGGCACCGGCGCTCACTACCTTTACGCGAAGGGCAGCGACGGCGCGAATATAAGCGCCATCAACGGCACGAAGCAGTATTTCAAGTATACCGATTCCGACTGGGTGTATCACAAGTGGGAGTTCAATTCCGGCAGTTATACCAGCGTTGAACCGCGTATTACGATAGAAGACGCCAACTCCGTTTTTCTCTATGACGATATCAAGCTCGAGCCGCTGCCGAAGCCGAGTAACGACGGGTTCATCTCCAACGGCGACTTTGAGCTCGGCGAGTTCGGCGCGTGGAGCAAGGCGAACACCTGCTCCATAGTCGAAGGCGGCCACGACGGCAGCGGCTACTGCGCGAGAGTCGCGGGCAGCGCGTGGTCGAAGATCCAGCAGAACGTCACCGTCGAACCGAACACGGACTACCGCCTCTCCGGATGGGTGAAACGCGAAGCGGGCGCCGGAGCGCACTATTTCAACGCCAAGGGCAACAACTCCGCCGCCTCCTCTCTTACCACGCTCAACAAAACGAGCCCGTGGCACAGATACGCCGCCCCCGTCTGGGTGTGGCACGTCTGGGATTTCAACAGCGGCGACAACACTTCGATCAATATCCGCGTGGATATCGAGGACGCCGCGTCCGTCTGCCTCTACGACGACATTACTCTCCGCAAGCTGACCGCCTCCGATAAGGCGGGCTATATCAATAACGGCGACTTCGAGGCGGGCACACCGAACGGCTGGCAGCCGAACAGCACTTCGTCGATCGTTTCCGGCGGTTTCGGCGGCAGCAATTACGCCATGAAGGTCGACGGCTTCGCCAAACAGTATATCCGCGTCGACTCCATGAGCGATTACCGCGTGACCGCGCAGGTGAAGCGCGTCAAAGGCTCCGGCAGAGGCGAGCTCCGCGTGCAGAAGGACGTGAACGTCTACGAGGCGATAAACGGCACGAGCGGCGTTTTCAGCAACGCTACGGACGGCTGGGAGGAGCGCTCCTTCGAGTTCAACTCCGGCAGGACGACGCAGGTAACGCTGTTCCTCGCCACGCTCGACGCGGGCACGGTTTACGCATTCGACAACGTGACCGTTGAGAAGATAGCGAAGGTCGAGCCCGACTATTCAGACGTTCTCAAGGGCGACGTCGACCTCAACGGCGAGGTCAACGCCGACGACCTCGAGCTTATCCGCGACCTCGGCGGTACCGCCGAAGGCGCCGCCGCATACGCTGCGGATATGAACTGCGACGGGCGCGTCACCCCTGACGATTTACAGATGCTCGACGATTATCTCGCGATGGGGGATAACGCGCTTATGGCGCTCTACCCGACGCAGGGCGAGACCGTCGCGAACGGCAACTGGCAGATAGACGAGCTGCTTCACGATTACTACCCCGGCAAGTCGGACGACTACTCCGGCATCTACTTCGGAATGGGATCGCACACCGACGCGTACGAACGCGACCCGGTCGTGCTGCGCTGGATCAGCCGCGCTCCGCAGGAGACCTATACCGTGCGCCTGACGAGCGACGTTGATCCCGTAACCGGGAACGCGGACTTCTCGAACGCGAAGGAATATACCGTGCAGGGCACGGAGCTTTCGCTTCAGAATCTGCTTGTCGATACCTGGTACGTCTGGCAGGTCGAAGGCGGCGGAAGCGTCAGCAGCGGCGTTTTCTACACCGCCGACACCGTCCGCACCCTCAGCATAGACGGCGTCACGAACACCCGCGACCTCGGCGGCTGGAAGACTATCGACGGCAAATACCGCGTCAAATACGGCGTCGCCTACCGCGGCGCGGAGATGGACGACGTCACCGCGGCGGGCATCGCGGCGGCCGCGGGCCTCGGCATAAAGACCGACGTCGACCTGCGCGGCAGAGGGTCGAACACCGGCTCTCCGCTCGGCGCGGACGTCAACTGGTACCTCTCCGGCGAATACGGCGGAGCGATGTACTACAACTCCGAGAAGACGACGATATCCGACCTGACCAGCGTCTACGTTCAGGGAACGGTCAACGCGCTCCGCGCCTTCACAGACGCGGATAACTTCCCGGCGTACTTCCACTGCACCTACGGCCGCGACCGCACCGGAACTCTCGCGATGTTCCTGCTCGGCATCTGCGGCGTTTCGCTCGACGATATTCTGAAGGACTACGAAATGACCTTCCTGACCGAGTTCGCCGGCGGCACGGGCCGCACGATCACGGCTTATGAAGGAATAACGAAAACGGCGAAGTGGCTCATCGACAACTACGCGCCCGGCGGAACGCTGAAGCAGGGCTGCGAGGGATACCTCCGCGCGGTCGGACTGACCGACGGCGAGATGGACGCCATCCGGGCGAACCTCCTCGAGCGCGTCGCGGACGTTACCGGCATCGAGGTAACGCCTCCGACTAAGGTTTCGTACGTCGAAGGCAGGGAAGAGCTCGACCTTGCGGGCGGAAAGCTCACCGTCAGTTACAGCGACGGCGACAGCGAGGTGATAGACCTTACCGCCGGCATGGTCAGCGGCTTCGACAACACCGCCTTCGGTACGCAGACTCTGACGGTCAGGTATAACGGCTTTACCGCGTCTTTCGATATCGAGATAGTCGCCAACCTCTTCGACGTTGACGGCGACGGTGAAGTCACCGTCGCGGACGCGCTTGCGGCGCTCCGCGCGGCGATCGGGCTTACTCAGCCCGAGGGACCGGCGTTCAGATCCGCGGACGTCGACGGGGACGGAGCGATAACTGTTTCCGACGCGCTGCGCATCCTGCGGAAAGCCGCGGGGCTCGTATGATTCCGCGCCTTACGCGGTCGACCGCAAGGATGCGTAATCATCCTGCGCAGCTTTCGCCGCTTCTCCGAAACGATCGTATCGCAGAATAAAAAACAGCCCCCGAATCGAGAGATTCGGGGGTCGTTTATTTATATTCGCCTGTATCCTGTCGCTTCGGCTTAATACATTCCGCCGGGCATTCCGCCGCCCTGGGGCATCGGAGGTTCGGGCTCCTTGATGTCCGCGACGAGGGACTCGGTGGTCAGCACCATCGCCGCGACGCTGGAAGCGTTCTGCAGCGCGGAGCGGGATACCTTGGTAGGATCGACGATGCCCGCCTTGAGCATATCGACGTATTCGCCCTTCTGCGCGTCGTAGCCGTAGCCGACCTTGCCGCTGCCGATGATGTTGCTCAGGATGACGGAGCCCTCGATACCGGCGTTCAGCGCGATCTGTCTGATCGGGGCTTCGAGCGCCTTGAGGACGATCTGTACGCCCGTCTTCTCGTCGCCTTCCGCGGTCTTCATCAGCGCCTCGACGGCGGGGATGGCGTTGACGAAGGCGATGCCGCCGCCCGCGACTATGCCTTCCTCGACGGCCGCCTTGGTGGCCGCGAGCGCGTCTTCGATGCGGAGCTTCTTCTCCTTCATCTCGGTCTCGGTGGCCGCGCCCGCCTTGATGACGGCGACGCCGCCGGCGAGCTTCGCGAGACGCTCGTGGAGCTTCTCACGGTCGAAGTCGGAGGTGCTCTCCTCGATCTGCGCGCGGATCTGCGCGACTCTGGCGGCTATGGCTTCCTTGTCGCCGCTGCCGTCGATGATGATGGTGTTCTCCTTCTGGACCTTGACCTGTCTGGCGGTGCCGAGCATATCGAGCGTGGCGTCCTTCAGCTCGAGGCCGAGGTCGGAGGTGATGACTTCGCCGCCGGTGAGGATGGCGATGTCGCGGAGCATCTCCTTGCGGCGATCGCCGAAGCCGGGGGCCTTGACCGCGACGCAGACGAAGGTGCCGCGCAGACGGTTGACCAGCAGGGTGGCGAGGGCTTCGCCCTCGACGTCCTCGGCGATGATGACGAGCTTCTTGCCGCTCTGGACTATCTTCTCGAGCAGAGGCAGGATGTCCTGAATGTTGGAGATCTTCTTATCGGTGATGAGGATGAGCGCGTCGTCGATGACGGCTTCCATCTTGTCGGTGTCGGTGACCATGTAGGGGGAGATGTAGCCTCTGTCGAACTGCATGCCCTCGACGACCTCGCTGTAGGTCTCGGCGGTCTTGGAATCCTCAACGGTGATAACGCCGTCGGAGGATACCTTCGCCATCGCCTCGGCGATGAGATTGCCGATGGAGGAATCGCCGGCGGAGATGGTCGCAACTCTCGCGATGTCCTCGTTGCCGGAGATCTTCTTGCTGTTCGCCTTTATCGCCTCGACGGCCGCGTCGGTCGCGAGCGCGATTCCGCGCTTGACGCCCATCGGATTGGCGCCGGCGGCGACGTTCTTCATTCCTTCGGTGATGAGCGCCTGCGCCAGCAGGGTAGCGGTGGTGGTGCCGTCGCCCGCGACGTCGTTGGTCTTCGTGGAGACCTCCTTGACGAGCTGCGCGCCCATGTTCTCGAAGGCGTCCTCCAGCTCGATCTCCTTGGCGATGGTGACGCCGTCGTTGGTGATCAGCGGAGCGCCGAACTTCTTATCGAGCACTACGTTTCTGCCCTTTGGGCCGAGCGTGATCTTGACTGTATCCGCGAGTTTGTTGACGCCCTTGAGGAGCGCCGCGCGCGCTTCTTCTCCGTAAATAATCTGCTTTGCCATGGTTATCTCTCTCCTTTAAGCTTATTTGACAACGGCGAGAATGTCGGACTGGCGGACGATGATATACTCTTCGCCGTCGAGCTTGATCTCGGTGCCTGAATACTTGGAGGTGATGACCTTGTCGCCCTTGGCGACCTGCATGACGACCTCCTTGCCCTCGACCATACCGCCGGGGCCGACCTCGATGACTTCGGCGACCTGGGGCTTCTCCTTGGCGGAGCCGGGCAGCACGATGCCGCTCTTGGTGGTTTCTTCCTGCTCGGTCATTTTCAGAACGACTCTGTCGAGCAACGGAACGATTTTCATATTATTTCCTCCTTTGAAGATTATTAACGCTGTTAGCACTCTTTACCTCCGAGTGCCAAATGGTATTTTAATACATTATTTACCAATTGGCAAGAGTTTATTGCAACTTTTCAAAAAAAATTAACATTTGGGGGAGGTCTGTCATCCTGAGCGGAGCGGCGAAGCCGCGAAGTCGAAGGATCTCACGCAGCGCAGCGGTCGGCCTGTCATCCTGAGCGAAGCGGCTGAAAGCCGCGAAGTCGAAGGATCCTAAAGAAAACGGTTATACATAAACAAAGGTGTGTATTCGGAGCAGACGGTAAATCGCCGATTCCGAATACACACTTTTTCTTTTACACTGCCGTTCCTTCAGGATCCTTCGACTCGCTGCGCTCGCTCAGGATGACAAAAGGAAACGCGGGATCCTTCGACTCCGCCTCCGGCTCCGCTCAGGATGGCGCGCGCCTGCTTTTTCCGTTTTTCCCATTGACCGCGGGGCAAATCCGTGATACAATAAATATAATTATAAGCATAACCCCAACCTACTAAGGAGGGCGCCCCATATGAAAAAACACGTATCCAAACTCATTTCCGCTATCCTCGCGCTGACGATGCTGCTCGGCCTGCTGCCGACGGCGTTCATCACCGCGTCCGCGGCGACGACGGAGTCTTACGGCATCTCCATCGCCGGCGTGCTTGTCACGGACGCTAACAAAGACGACGTCCTCGGCGACGGCGCGTTCAGCTTCAGTCCCGATAACAATGAGCTTTTCATTTACAAAAGCTATAACTATAACGGCGACAAGCTTATTGACAACTGGGGCGGCAATCTTATTATCTACACCACCGCGTTCGACCCGACGCTTTCCGCGAGCGGCGTCGTCGTCAACTCGAGCAAGGACGTCAAATTAATGGGTCCCGGCATGCTGACGCTGCACAGCGACTATTCCTCCTGCGTCCACGCGGAGGACAAGGTGAAGATCACCCTGTCCGAAGCCCGCATCACCGTCGGCGGCAAATACGGCTTCACAGGCACGAACGGGCCCACCAACGAAAAGATCGTCTTCGACCGGAGCTTCCTTGACGGCATGACGGACGAGGGATCCGTTTACGGCTTCCGCGGCGGCGTAACGATAACCGGCTGCGATCTGCTGGCTCCGACGCACGCGGCGGTCAGGGAAGGCTCCATAGTCGCCGGCAACGGCACCTCGCCGGCATCCTGGGTCACCATCGCCATCGAATACGACCTCTGGATCGCGGGTTTCCGCGTGAATAACGGCAACGCGCCCGACGTTACGGGCGACGGCGTCTTTGAGTTCGACGCCGATACGAACGTCCTCACCATTCGCGGCAATTACGATTTCACTTATCCGGACGCGGGCGATAAGCTTATATACAGCGATATCAGAGACGGTTTGAAGATCAACGTCACATTGGACTCCAAGCTCACCACGGATTGTTCGTACGCGATCAAATCGGACTGGGATCTGACGATCACCGGCAGGGGCAAACTGACTGTAGAGAGTACGTACAGCTGCATTTATATGCCGTGGGGATCGACCTTGACGATCGACCACGCGAACCTCGACATGACCACATCCAATTACGCCATCCGCGGCAGCAGCCGGATGGGCACGAGCCTCGCCGTTATCGAAAGCACCGTGCGTATGGATTCGGATGGCGGCGCCATATACGATTTCCGCAATATAACCCTCACCGACTGCGAGATAACGTATCCGTATTTCCCGCGCATCAAGGACGGCGCCGTGCGTGACAGCGAAGGCAACGTCGAGAAAGACGTCACCATCGAACCGAAGGTCGTCTACGGCTTCACCGTCGCGGGCGTCGAGGTCACGAGCTTAAACATGAAGCACATCCTCGGCGGAAACAATATCGACGCGACGTATTCGCCCTCGACCAACGAGCTTATCCTCCGCGGCGATATCAGATATGACGGCGTCGTTATCGGAAACACCTCCTGCGAAGGCCTGACTATATACACGGTCGGCGACGTCACCCTGACCGGCAAGTCGAACGCCTCCGATATCGTCGCCTTCGTCGATACGAGGATCGCCGGCCCCGGCAATCTGAAGCTCGTCGGCGGGCAGATAGGGATCAACGTGAAGGACGGCGCGACGCTCACCGTTGACGATACCGAGCTCAGCATCGCCGCGAGCGGATACGGCATCTACGGCAATAACACCGCGTCCGTCGAGTTCAAATACTGCACCGTCACCGCGGCGTCCGCGTCCGGCGCGGTGCGCAACTTCAGCTCCGTCACCCTCGACGGATGCGGGATCGATCAGCCCTCCTACGGCAGAGTGCTGAACGGCAACATCGTCGGCGGCGACAACTCCCCCGCGAAAGCCGTTTCAATAATCGGCAAATATAATCTCTGGATATGCGGCATTCAGGTGACCACGCTCAACAAGGATGACTTTTCCGGGACCTTTTCTTACGACGCCCGCAACAAGACACTGTTCATATATAAGGGCGCGACCGTCAACGGCCAGACCATGATCCGCGCCGCCGTTCCGGGCCTCACCATACAGGCCCCGGACGAGTTATGCGAGCTGCGCGCCGACGGCGCGGGCAACGCGGCGCTCCTCGTTGAGGCGGATACCACCATCAAGGGAACGGACGCGCTTCAGCTCCGCGGAGAGTCAATCGGCATCCGCGTGAGCAAAGGCGCGACGCTCACCTTCGATAAGGCGTACGTCAACGTATGGGGCGGCAGCAGCGGCATCGAGGGTCTGAACAGCGAAAAGCTCGTCATCAAAGACAGCTGGGTGGCTTCTCAGGCGTCTTACGCCGTTCTCAACTTCAAATCGATCACGCTTGAAAACAGCAACATTCTCCGTCCCTCGGGCGGCAAGATCGTCGACGGCTCCGTGCGGAACGAGGATAACTCCTACGCCGATGAAGTGGCGTTCGAGCCCAGGGGTTTCAAGGTCTGGGTCAGCGGCAGACAGGTGAACACCCGCAACAAGGACGACGTCTACGGCGACGGCACCGTCCGCTTCTACGAGGCGGGCGAATACGAGCCGTCCGAGCTGGATTTGGAATACGGCCTTGACGCGTTGTGGTTCCGCAGCACCCCGGTTCTGGTGCTGGATAACTACAGGCCCACGGGCCTCCGGGGCGAGGACTGGCATGAAGACGGTGACTGCTCCGCGCAGCTTTACCTCGACGAAGAGCGCCTCTTCATCGTTCTTAAGGGCGAGAACGTCCTTCCTTACGCCTGCGGCGACGACGAGGACGAATACCATCCCCACGGTATCTTCACAGGCTTCGGCGAAAAGTATATACGCTTCATCGGCGACGGTTCCCTGACGACGGACGCGAGATACTACGACCGTTACGGGCTCTACGGCGAGGGCACGAATATCTATTTCTGCGAAGAGGTTGAGGTTTCGCTGACCGGCGCTCACGGCGCGAAGCTTGTGTTCAACGATATGACGCCGTGTATTTCGGTGGAAGACAACGCCAAGTTGACATGCGTCGCCACGCAGACTGACAGCGGTTACGACTGGGCGGCGCTCGACTGCGCCGATCTGGATCTCAGCGGTCACGCCGAGCTTCTTTGCTACACTACATTCAACGGAGAGGCAATCGATACCTGGGGACGCAGTTACTTCTCAGTTTCAAACGATTATTACGATATCGGGATCCTGAAGCAGGGAGAATACCTGCCCGGCTCTATTCACGGTACGCAGAAGGAACCCTACAAGCCCGAGCTTGGCATCAACATCTCCGGCGGTACCGATGAGAGCGAATGCCGCTACGTCAGCATAAAGTGCGTTCCCACATACGCGACGGGCGCCCAGTTTGCGAGCGAAAACTATACCGTCACTCCGCAAAGGAACGACGTGTACGCGGGCGTGCAGCTGCGGCCGTTTGAAGCGCCGGATATCTATGATTACGGCATCGTCTTTGAATCCTCCGATCCCTCGATCGTTTCGTTTACGCCGGGCAAGAGCAGCCGTGTGATCTACCTCCACGGCTGGCAGAACGGCACCGTCACGGTGACCGCCACCGTTCCCGGCGGCGCGACCGCGACCTGCACCGTCACGGCGTCCGGCTTCGAGAACGAGCCGAAGCCGATAAGCGAGATCCGCGTCAACGGCTACCATAACCCGATAATCGGGGAAAAGGTGAGGGATAACATCGATGGCATCTCCCTGCCTTCCGGCGCGGGATATGAGTTCGATGAACTGTTCTGGTACGACTCCTATTATGATGAAGGAATGCCGTCCGGCGAGGTATTTGAGGAGCTTCCGCATTTAAGGTCCCCCGGCAGGTATCAACTGTGTATGTGGTTCGTTGCCAAAGAGGGATATGTTTTCAACCCCTACGCGCTCCCCGAGATCACGATGCCCGGCTATGACGCGGAGATCACCGACGTGGAGCTTTACGACGACGTGCTTTACGTTCTCACGGATTATATCGCGGCGGAGGAGCCGTATCGCGAGACGATAACCTCGGTGCAGATAAACGGTTTTGAAAGGCCGAAGGCGGGCGAGACCGCTATTTCCAACATTCTCAAGCTCTCGGTGCCATCCGGCGCGCCGTATACCATAACCGACGTTGAATGGGTGACGTACGCCGACGACGTCAGCGGCAACGGATTCTTCAGCGCCCGCGAGCTTGATAATCACGACGTTTTTGAAGACGGCGAAGAGTACTGGCTGAGGGTGTATCTCGCGCCGAAGGAGGGATACCGCTTCGACTATGACGAGATCGAAGACGTCAAGGGCATGCACTACGAAGACGGGTGGGTAGACGATGACGGCGTCTATTGCGCCTTTAGCGAGAACTTCACTGTCGGCGCGTTTATGTACGGCGATATGGACGACGACGGCGAGATCACCGTTTACGACGCGCTTATGGCGCTCCGCATCGCCGCGAAGCTCGCGAATGCGACCGATCATGATTATCTGGTCGGCGACGTCGACGGCGACGACGAGATCACCGTTTACGACGCGCTGATGATATTGAGAGTCGCCGCGAAGCTCGCGGTTCCGGATTCGCTCGTTCCGGTGCCACATATAAGATGACCGCAGGCGGCGTCCCGTAGGGACGGTTTCGACCGCCCGCGCTGAAAAAACCGAAAAACGCCTCCCGCGAGGGAGGCGTTTTCTCATGCTTTTCTTTGCGTTACCCGAGCCGGTAAACGTCGCGGAACTTCTTCTCGAGGTAGGCGACGTAATAATTTACGTCAAACTTGCCGCAGACCGACTCGAACAGCGGCACGGGGTCGAGCATCCTGCCGTACTTCCATATATGCTCCTCCAGCCAGCCGTTGATGCGGGCGAAGTCGCCGTCTTTGACGGCGGCGAAGAGGTCGAAGTCGCGGTTGATGCGCTCGATATACTGCCCGCCGTAGGCGGAACCGATGGCGTAGGTGGGGAAGTAGCCGATGTTGCCGTTCGACCAGTGGGAGTCCTGCAGCACTCCGCGTCTGTCGTCCGGCACGTCCACGCCGAGGTATTCCTTATAGAGCCGGTTCCACTCGGCGGGGAGGTCCTTCGCCTTCAACTCGCCGGTGAACATGCGCTTTTCAAGCTCGTAGCGCACCATAACGTGCATGCAGTAGGTCAGCTCGTCCGCCTCCGTGCGTATAAGCGACGGCTCGGATTTGTTTATCATGCGGTAGAAATCGTCCTCGCTGACGTCGTCGAGGTTGGGCGCGAACTCCGCCTTCAGCCAGGGGTAGATAAGGGAGCAGAACTCGCGGCTGCGCCCGATGACGTTCTCGTAGAAGCGGGACTGGCTCTCGTGTATCGCCATGGATGCTCCGCTGCCGAGCTCGGTGCCGGCGAGCTCGCGTCCCGTGTGAAGCTCGTAAAGCGCGTGGCCGCCCTCGTGGATGACCGAGTACATCGAGGAAGCGAAGGCGTTCTCGTGATAGTGCGTCGTGATGCGCACGTCGTCGCGCGAGAAGTCGATGGTGAACGGATGCTCCGTTTCTCCGAGCACGCAGTGGTTCGGGTCGATATCCATAAGCCCCATGACGAAGTCGGAGAACTTGCGCTGCTTTTCGATGGGGAAGCGGCGTTTCAGCGGCGTGTCGTCGACGCGGTCGGCGTGCTCCTTGACCTCGTTGATGAGCGGCACGAGCTTTTCGCGCAGTCCGGCGAAGAAGGCGTCGCAGGTCGCGCGGTCGAGTCCGCGTTCGTGGGCGTCAAGCGCGGTGTCGTAAGGGTCCTTGCCGGGTTCCTCGCAGCTGCGCACGAGCTTCGTCATATCAAACATCTTCTGCAGATACGGCTCGAAGGATGCGAAGTCGTTCTTCTCCTTGGCGTCGTGCCAGACCGCGTCTGCCTTGGCGGAAAGCTCGGTGTATTCGACGAAGACGTCCTCCGGCACGCGACGCATACGCTCGAGGTCGCGGACGTTCTCCGTGACCTTGCGGCGCGTTACGGCGTCGAGCGAATCGAGATCAGCGGCGAGCGTGCCGACGATCTCGATCGTTTCGGGCGAAGTCGCGAACTGATAGGTCAGGCGCGAAAGCTCGCCCAACGTGGAGGCGCGTACTCCCGCCGAGCCCTTCGGCGCGACGGTCGCTCCGTCGTAATAAAGCATTGATTCCGCGTGTCCGAGAGCGAAAAGTGTCTTCTCCAGCGCGGTGTATTTTTCGAGCGCTTCCTTTGCAGTCATTATTATTCCTCCTCATACAATCGTTTCACAATGCTATTTTAGCATACGCGGCGGGGGATTACAAGTGAAAAATGCCTTTTGCCGCGCCGGCGGTCAAAATATATTTGTATATTTCTTATAAATATTCATATAATTTTTTGTCAGATTCCTTGATATTTTCACAAAAGGTGTTATAATATAAAATGTTGAATAATGGGTTATAGCACGGCGAGGACAACAAGCCGGAAAACACCGGATTTGACCGTTTGTCAGGCGTATTGTCCTTATCGCCAATCAGCCGTAATCGAGCGGTGTAACCGCGGAACGGAGAAATCATGGCGTCTCATGCGTTCAGGAACACAAGTGAAAACATAAAGCGCGAGCTTGATTCGATATTCAAAGAGGTCAAGAGCCGCGAGCTTGAAGGCAAGTTCGTATCCATTGCGCGGCTCGAAATGTCGAAGGATATGTCCGTCGCGAAGGTCTACGTCAGCACGCTTTCCGGCATGGAGAAGACGCAGAAGGTAGTCGCGGCGCTGAAAGCGGCGAAGGGCTTTATCCGCGGCGAGCTTTCGCACAGGCTCGACCTGCGGCACACGCCCGAGCTCGTCTTCATACCGGACGATTCGATGGAATACGGCGCGCGCATATCAAAGCTTATCGACGACAGCGTCGCGCACGAGCATACCGAGAGGGAAGAGAATGACTGATCTGCAGCGGGCGGCCGAAATGCTGAAAGCCGCCGACGGCATAATGATAATCACTCACGCGCACCCCGACGGAGACACCGTCGGAGCGGGCTTTGCCTTACTGCACGCGCTGATGGCGCTGGGCAAGCGCTGCTTCGTCGCGAATCCGGACGAGATCCCGCCGAGCCTGATATGCGTTTCGGGCGCGGAGCGGCTTCCCGTGGAGTTCGAGCCGGACTTCATAGTCGCCGTCGACGTAGCCGAAACACAGCTTGCGGCCGGACTCGCGCCGTACTGTGAGCGGGCCGACCTCTGCATCGACCACCACAAGAGCAACAAGCGCTACGCAAAGTTCACGGCGCTCGACGAGAACGCCGCCTCCGCGGGCGAAATGGTATACGAACTGCTCGGCATCCTCGGCGTCGGCATGACGCGCGAGATCGCGACGGCGCTTTACGCCGCGCTGAGCACCGACACCGGCTGCTTCAGATACCGCAACAACACGCCGAAGACCATGCGCGCCGCCGCCGAAACGATGGAAGCGGGCGCGGACTTCAGCTCGATGAACAAAGCGTTTTTCGAGACCGTTTCGGCGGAGCGCGTGAAGCTGCTCAGCCAGCTTTACGGCAACGTCGAGATATTCGCCGGCGGCAGACTCGCCGTTTCGCACGTCGACCTGCGCGGCTGCTCGGAGGACGACTACGACGGACTTTCCGGTGAACTTCGCAAGGTGGACGGCGTCGTCGGCGCGGTCCTGCTTCGCCGCACGGGCGAGAATGAATACAAGATTTCGGCGCGTTCCAACCCCGGCTTCGACTGCTCCGCGCTCTGCGCCGTTTTCGGCGGCGGCGGGCACGAGGGCGCCGCGGGCGCGAACGTGTACGGAGAGCTTTCCGACTGTCTCGGCAGGGTGAAGGCGGCTATGGAAGATCAGCTGCGGAGGAACGCGTGAACGGTATACTTTGCATCGACAAGCCGGAGGGCTTCACCTCCTTCGACGTCGTCGCCGTTATGCGCAAGGCGACTCACGAGAGCCATATCGGACACGCCGGAACGCTCGACCCGTTCGCGACGGGCGTGCTGCCGCTGCTTTTCGGCAGATGCGCGAAGTTTCAGGACTACCTCACCGTCGGCAGAAAGAAGTACCGTGCGTCCGTAAAACTCGGCGTGACGAGCGACACGCTCGACCGCACGGGAGAAGTGACCGTTTCGGGCTCCGCGCCCGACCTCGCGAACGCTGAGGAAACGCTCGCGTCCTTCGTCGGTGAGCAGCTTCAGACGCCCCCGGCGTACAGCGCGATACAGGTGCGCGGCAAGCGGCTTTACGACCTCGCGCGCGCCGGCAAAGCGCCTGAGATCCCTCCGCGCCGGATAGAGATATACTCGATCCTTCCGCTTTCCGCGGAAGGCGATACGCTCACCTTCGAGGTGGAATGCTCGAAGGGAACGTACATACGCGCCCTCGCCCGCGATATAGGCGAGAAGCTCGGCTGCGGAGCGTGCCTGTGGGAGCTCCGCCGTCTTGCCGGCAGCGGTTTCACTGTCGACGACTGCGTTTCGCTCGAGGAGGCGAAGTCGAACTTCGCGGAGCATATGCTTCCCGTGGAGAACGCCTTGACCGGTTTCGAGAGCGTCACCGTCAGCAACCGCAAGGGCAGACTTCTGCTCAACGGAGCCGGCAACCCTACCGATCTTCCGGAAGGGACGTACAAGATGTTCGACGCCGCCCACGGCTTCCTCGGTCTCTTCGACAGCAAGGGCGGAAGGATGAAGGTGCGCACGATGTACGTTATCAAGGAGGAAGCGAATTGATCTTCAACTGCGATGATATAAAAACGCCGCTGCCGCCCTGCGCGCTTGCGCTCGGAACGTTCGACGGCGTACATATAGGTCACGCGAAGGTCATCGGCGAAGCGGCGTCCGCCGCTTCCGAAGGCGGACTTACCGCCCGCGCGCTGACGTTTCCCGATCTGCCGGGCGACTTCATCGAAACACGCGCCCGTGCGCCGCGCATAATGAGCAACGCGCTCCGCGAACGCGGAATATACGCATGCGGCGCGGACGAGATATGCTATTTCGACCTGAAAAACGGCGGATTTGAATACACGCCGGAGCGCTTTGTCGAGGAGATCGTCATCGGCAAGCTGAATGCGAAGCGCGTTTTCTGCGGTTTCAACTTTCGCTTCGGCAAAGGCGGCGCCGCCGGACCTGAAAAGCTGGGCGAGCTGCTCAGCGCGAACGGCGCGGAGCTGACCGTCATACCGCCGGTCGAGCTCGACGGCGAGCCGGTTTCCAGTTCGCGCATACGCCGTCTCATTGTCGAGGGCGACGTCGCTTCCGCCGCACGAGCGCTGGGACGCCCGTATTCGACCGATTTCCCCGTGGAGCACGGGAGGCAGATCGGCAGGAGCATAGGCTTCCCGACTATCAACAATCGTTTCCCGCAGGGGAGACTTATTCCGTGCTTCGGCGTCTACGCCACCCGGGCAATCATCGACGGCGTGCGGCACGGCGCCGTCACGAACGTCGGTACACGTCCGACGGTCGGCGGCCAGGAGGTCACCGAAGAGACCCACATCTTCGGAGTCGACGAAAACCTCTATGGCAGGATCGTGGAGGTCGAGTACATAGCCCGCATTCGCGGCGAGGTTTACTTTGAAAGCCTCGAAGAGCTGAGGCTCAGGATCGAGCGCGACAAAGAAACCGCCGAAAAGATACTTAACGGTTAAATCTTGATTCAATCTTCAAGTTTACAATAAGGGAGAGATGAGAAATGTCAAACAGACTGTTTCAGACTGTGATCCAGCAGATGAAGGACGTTGTCGGCAGAACGATAGGCGTTATCGACGATAACAACGTCGTCGTTTCATGCAGCGACCTTTCGCTGATAGGCAAGTCCTTCGGCGGCATAATGGACGAGTTGTCGTACACCAACGACACCCTTTCTCTTGCCGGCAGGACGTATAAAAAGCTCGGTTGGCTGACTAAGGCGGATTACGCCGTCTTCGTCGACGGCGACGACGAGCGCGCAAAGTATTCCGCTGCGATCCTGTCGGTGTCTCTCGACAACATAAAGGCGTATTACGACGAAAAATACGACAAGGCCGCGTTCATAAAGAACGTGCTGCTCGATAACATACTTCCCGGCGAGCTCCGCAACAAGATAGGGGAGCTCCAGATCAACAACGAGGTCGACCGCGTCGTTATGCTCGTTCGTATCGACGAGCGGACCGACATATCGCTTTTCGACGTCATCCGCAATCTTTTCCCCGAGAAGAATCAGGATTTTGTCATCCGCATCAGCGAGAATGAGATCGCCATCGTCAAGGAGGTCAAAGAGCATAAGGAGCCGACGACGCTAAACAAACTCGGCTTCTCGATCGTTGACACTCTTAAGGGAGAGTTTTTCGCGGATGCGACCGTCGGCGTCAGCAACGTCGTATCCTCGGTCGCGGAGCTTGCCCGTGCGTTCAAGGAAGCGCAGACCGCCATCGAGGTCGGAAAGGTCTTCGAGACGGAGAACAACGTCGTCAATTACGCGACGCTCGGCATAGCGCGTCTTATCTACCATCTGCCGACGACCTTGTGCGAGATGTATATGGACGAGGTCTTCAAGTCCGGCACCATCGACAGTCTCGATCACGAAACGCTGTTCACGATCCAGAAGTTCTTCGAGAACAACCTCAACGTATCCGAGACCTCACGCAAGCTGTTCGTCCACAGAAACACCCTCGTCTACCGCCTTGACAAGATCAAGAAGCTGACGGGGCTCGACCTGCGCGAATTCGAGAACGCCATCGTCTTCAAGGTGGCGCTCATGGTCCACAAGTACCTTCAGGAAAAGCCCGTCAAGTATTGACGCGGCAAACTGTTTTCGGCTGATAAGGAGAAGAAATGATAGAGTTCAAAGACGTTTCTATGCGGTATAACGGCAAAAACGGCAAGAAACGGGCGCTTAACGGCGTGAGCTTTACGATAAACGACGGGGAGTTCGTCTTCATCACCGGCGAAAGCGGCGCGGGCAAAACGACCATCACGAAGCTGATGATCCGCGAAGAAACCGCCAACTCCGGAGAGATCATCATCAACGGATTCAACCTGCTGAAGATGAAGAAGAAGGAGATCCCGTTCCTGCGGCGCTCGATGGGCATAGTCTTTCAGGATTACAAACTGATTCCGACTCTGACCGTTTTCGAGAACGTCGCGTTCGCGATGCGCGTCATCGGCGCGCCGGTAAAGCACATACGCAACCGCGTTCCGTATATGCTCGACCTCGTCGGACTTTCCGAGAAGGCGAACGTCCTGCCGTCCGAGCTTTCCGGCGGCGAGCAGCAGCGCGTCGCGCTTGCCCGCGCGCTCGTCAACAATCCGTCGCTGCTTATAGCGGACGAGCCCACCGGTAACCTCGACCCCAAGCTTTCGACGGAAATGATGTATCTGCTCGATAGGATTAACGAAAAGGGCACTACCATCGTTATAATGACGCACGAGAAGGAGCTCGTCAACGCGATGCAGAAGCGAGTCATCGCGATCAAGGAGGGCGTCGTCATCAGCGACGCCGAAGGCGGGTACGTGATATGAGCAAGAATAAAGTCACGAAGTATTCGTGGGGGCGCTCGATGCTCAGCACGAAGTTCAATAAACCGATGGCGATCGTTTCCGTCAGCGTGCTGACTGTGTGCCTGCTGCTGCTCGGAACGTTCGTCCTTGTATCGATGAACATTTCAAGCTATCTCAACCGGCTCGGCGAAGCGAACGTGGTGCGCGTATATCCGCCTTACACCGCGACGCAGAGCGAGGTGTACGACCTGAAGACTGCGCTCGAGGCGGCGGATAACGTCGCGACCGTGACCTACGTTCCGAAGGAAGAGGGCGCGGAGGAATTCAAACAGTCATACAGTGAATACGGCGACATTCTTGACGGCTTTGAGGCGAATCCTCTGCCGGATAAGTTCGTGATAACGCTCAAGGATATGACCAGGACGAGCGAGACCATTTCCGTTCTCCAGTCGATCGAAGGGGTGGAGAAGGTAACGTGGTCGGCTTCCGCCACGCGCACGATAGTCACTATAAAGCGGGTGCTTGAAATAGCGGGCGGCGCGGTAGTCATAATTCTGGCGATCATTTCCGCGTTCATTATTTCAAACACTATACGCGCCTCGATGCAGAACCGCAGTCTCGAGATCGGGATCATGCGGCTCGTCGGCGCGAAAAACAGCTTTATCAGAAAGCCGTTCATCATCGAAGGATTCCTCATCGGCGTTATCGGCAGCGTCATCGCCTACGTCATCGAGTATTTCATATACGTTTACGGAATGCAGAAGCTCATAGGCTCGATCGAACTTCTGAAGCCTATGCCGTTCAAAGAGATCGCGCTTCCGCTCGCGGGGTCGTTCCTGCTTGTCGGCGTGCTGACCGGCGTTCTCGGCAGCGTGATTTCCGTCAGAAAGCATCTGAAGGTCTGACGCCGGGAGGGTATTATGAGAAGAACAGTTTCGATAATAACCGCGATAGTTATGTTGCTGACGACGGCGCTTTTATGCTCCGGCGTTATCGGCGCGCCCGCCGGCGCGGACTCTCTGCAGGACCAGATAAACGCGAAGCAGAGCAAGGTCAACGACCTTGAGGAAAAGATCGCCAAGCTCGAAAAAGAGGGTAAGGAGCTGCTTTCGCAGATCCAGCTCATCGTCGAGCAGACCGAGGAGATCGAGGAGCAGATCGACCTGACCAACGACCGTATCAAGGAGCTGGGCAAAGCGATCGACGAGCAGAGCGAAAATATCGCCGGCGCCGAGAGGGACATAGCCGACCGCACGGCGCAGATGGAGGAACGTATCCGCGCGATATATATGGGCGGCAGCGATTCCTACGTCAATATGCTCTTTGAGAGCAAAGACTTCGGCTCATTCCTCGATACGCTCGATACGCTGAAGATCCTCGTCGCGGCTGATAGAGATATGGTGACTGAGTTCAAGACCGCCAAGAACGATTATGAGAGCGTCAAGGCGAGCCTTGAGAAGGACAAAAAAGAGATGAGCGACCTGAAGGCAGATCTCGTCTCCCAGCGTAAGAAGCTCGAGAATAACGAGGCCAGGCTCAAGACCCTCCGCGACCAGAATAAGAAGGCAATCGCCTCTGCCGAAAAGGAAATGGCTAAGCAGTATGAGGAGATCAAAGAGCTGATAAAGCAGCAGTCGCAGGGCGAATACGTCGGCGGCGACTTCATCTGGCCGGTGCCGGGCTTCAGCAGAAAGAGCAACATAAGCTGCTACTTCGGCAAGGCCGGCAGTCTTTGGGGCAGCGGCAAGCATACCGGTATGGACATCGCCGGCAGGAACTCCGCGGGCGAAGGAATTGAAGGCAAGCCGATAGTCGCCTGCAACGCCGGAACGGTCATCGAGGTCAAATACACCTCCGGCGGCTACGGCCAGCGCGTCGTCATATCGCACGGCGGCGGCATCTCCACGCTTTACGCGCATATGAAAAAGGACAGTCCGACCGTCAGCAAGGGCGACGTAGTCGCAAAGGGACAGGTCATCGGCTACGTCGGCAGGACGGGTAACGTCACCGGTCCGCATCTTCACATCGAATTCATAGTGGACGGAAAGCAGGTCGATCCGCTGGGTTACATTTCGTATATCAAGTAGCGATCGGAGAGAGCTGAGATGAAAAAGAGATTCGGAATACTGACGATGGTCGTCGTCATTATCCTCGCGGTCGCCACGACGATGACGATAACCGCGGGAGCGGATTCGTTGCAGGACCAGATAAACGCGAAGCAGAGCAAGGTCAACGACCTTGAGGAAAAGATTGCCAAACTTGAAAAAGAGGGCAAGGAGCTGCTTTCACAGATTGGTCTTATCGAAGAGCAGACCGAGGAGATCGAGGAGCAGATCGACCTGACCAACGACCGTATCAAGGAGCTGGGCAAAGCGATCGACGAGCAGAGCGAAAATATCGCCGGCGCGGAGGAGGATATCGCCGTCCGCACCGCGCAGATGGAGGAGCGTATCCGCGCGATATACATGGGCGGCAGCGATTCCTACGTCAATATGCTCTTTGAGAGCAAAGACTTCGGCTCATTCCTCGATACGCTCGATACGCTGAAGATCCTCGTCGCCGCGGACAGGGATATGGTGACCGAGTTCAAGACCGCCAAGAGCGATTACGAGAGCGTCAAGGCGAGTCTCGAAAGCGACAAGCGGGAAATGGATGCGCTGAAATCCGATCTTGTAACTCAGCGTAATAAACTTGAACGCAACGCAGACAAGCTCGAAACGCTTAAAAAACAGAACGATAAGCAGCGCGCCGCCGCGCAGAAAGAAATGGATAAGGAATACGAAGCGATAAAAGAGCTGATAAAGCAGCAGTCGCAGGGCGAATACGTCGGCGGAGAGTTCCTGTGGCCGGTGTCCGGCTTCAACAAAAAGAGCAACATCAGCGCTTACTTCGGGCAGAAAGGCAAATACTGGAGAAAAGCCCATACAGGTATGGATATTGCCGGCAGGAATGCCGCAGGCGAAGGCATCAAAGGAAAGCCGATCTTGGCGTGTAACTCCGGGACTGTTATCAAAGTCAATGAGACGTCGGACGGCTACGGACAGTACGTTGTCATATCGCACGGCGGCGGCATCTCGACGCTTTACGGGCATATGATATCGGGAAGCCCGACCGTCAGCGAGGGTGACACCGTCGTAAAGGGTCAGGTTATCGGCAAGGTCGGCCAAACCGGAAACGCCAGCGGGTATCACCTGCATCTCGAGTTTATCGTGAACGGCGATCGAGTCGATCCGTTGAATTATGTTTCATATATCAAGTAGCGATCGGAGAGAACTGAAATGAAAAAGAGATTCGGAATACTGACGATGATCGTTGTCATTATCCTCGCGGCCGCCACAACGATGGCGATAACCGCGGGATATATGCGCGCGAAATACGATAAGGTCAGCGAGAACCTGCAGGCGCAGGAGAGGGCATTCACGAAGATGGCAGAGATCAACAAGCTTCTCCGCGAGCGCTACATCGGGGATATCGACGAAACCGCGCTGAACAACGGGATGGCGACCGGCGTGATAGGCGGCCTCGGCGACGCCTACGCAAAGTACTACTCGGTCGAGGATTACGCCCGCTACAAGAAGGAACAGCAGGGAAAGGTCGTCGGCATAGGTATCAGCGTAGTTGAGGACGAGAGCGGCTATATGCGCGTCGTTCGCGTAGTCAAGGGCTCGCCCGCGGCTGATGAAGGCATGAAGGTCGGCGACGTGATAGTTTCGATTTCGGGTGAAGACGCCGCCGAAATGGGCTTCGTCAACGCCTGCGCGGCGCTTGCCGGCGAGGAGGGTACCGCAGCGGAGTTCACCGTCCAGCGCCCGAATATGACCAGAAAGATAAACTACACCGTCAAGCGCGACGTCATATCCGTTCCGTCTGTCGAATACGAGGTTATCGCGGGCGACGTCGGATATATCAGGATATACACCTTTGACGCCACGACGCTCGACGGTTTCAACGACGCTGTCGACACGCTCTGCGAGCGCGGAGTCGGCGCGTTCGTCTTCGACGTGCGCCGCAACTCCAACGGCGATGTTGACGTTGCCGCGCAGGTGCTTGACACGCTGCTGCCGGAGGGCACGATAATGTCGAGAGCTTACGCTGATTCGGAGGAGCCGGAGGTCGTAACCAGCGACGACGCTTCGCTCGATATGCCGATGGCGGTCATTATGGATGAGAACACCGCATCCGCGGCGGAGCTCTTCGCTTGTGCGCTTTCGGACTACAACAAGGCGACGACAGTCGGGGAAACTACGTTCGGAAAGGGTACGATCCAGCAGATGTTCCCGCTGAGCGACCGCTCTGCGGTCTCCATCTCCGTGGCGTACTTCTACCCGCCGTTCAGCAGTAATTTCGAGGGCGTCGGTGTCGAGCCGCATATCAGAGTGACGCTTTCCGCCGAACAGCAGGCTAAGTTCTACGATATGGATAAGCAGGACGATCCGCAGCTTATCGCGGCGGTCGAAACGCTCGGCAGAAGCTTCTGAGTCATATGACGCGCGGCTGAGGGGCGTTGAATCACGTATCACGTATATTAAAAAATAACCCTTGAGATCCTCAAGGGTTATTATTTTTCTGCTTTTGCCGAGGCTTATTCTGTCTTCACCTTAGACGAATCTATCAGCCCGCTGTCGAGAATATCGGCGCCGTTGCCGAAAACCTTGTAGATGAAGCCGTATTCGCCCGCGCCGTCGGGGACGTAGGTGAAAACGTTGTCGACGCCGACGACCATGGTGTCGGTGCTGACCGCGGCGCCGGAGCGCCATACGCTTACGTTGACTTTGCGCGGGAAGACCGCCTTGACCTCGCCGCTTTCGTACGTGACCTCCGGAGCAGGCGTTTCGACAAAACGGGTGGAGAAGCCCTGCAGCTCGAGTTTTTCGGTCATCGTGCCGTCCGAGAGCATCGCGTAGACGTCGCCGGTGTAGACCGCGGGGGCGTTCTTGCGGATATCCGCCTGCGCGACGAGCTTTGTCGTCAATGTGGCGTTGCAGACGACGCGGGATCTGCCGTTATAGTGCTCGGTGATTACGGCGCGGTAATAGACCGCCTTCGGGAACGGGTTGACCTTCAGTTTCGCCTTTCCGCCTTCCGCGACAAGCTCGGCGGAGAATACGGGCGGCTCGGGCTCGGGTACCGGAGGAGCGCTGTAGACGCTCGTCAGCTTGACGCTTTCGGAGGGGGAGTATATCGTGAATTTCTGCATATGCGTGTCGTTGCCGAGGTTGAATACGCGTGTGTCGTAGGGGTTCAGCAGCTGCAGACAGACGCACGGCGTAACGAAGTCGGGGTATTCGGGGTTATTTATCATCTTCAACTCGCTGTCGCTGTAACCCAGGAAGTTGTAAAGCCCGCGCGTGTAAAAAACGGTCTCGCGCCCGACGGCGACGGGCAGCTCATAAACCATTTCGCCGTTTGAGATCTGATCGTAACCGCTGGCGCATTCGAGCGCGAAGTCGGGGAAGCGCGAGCTTTCGGGAACGGCGTCCGTCCACACCTCGAAAAGCCGCGCGTACTTCGGGTCGACGCTGACGGTCAGCATCGCGTAGCCGTCCTGCGCGGTCGCCTCCGCGGAGAAGACCTCCGGCGGCTCCGCGGGTGACGCGCTGACGACGTAGGTGTGCTCGAGGTATGCGTCCTCGCCCTTGACGGAGTAGCGGCATTTATAGCTGCCCTCGGCGCTTATTTCCGCAAGCGCGGCGAAGTCGAGCAGAAACGCCTTTTTCGCGGTCATATAGGGCGCCAGCTCGGGGAAGTCTTCTTTTTTGAGTTTTTTCAGCTTGCCGTATATCTTTTCCCCGTGCCTGTCGTAGACCTTGACCGAGAGCGTCTCGTCGGAGATGAGCAGTACGCCCGCGCTCGTCATATATATCCCCTTGATGCCGTCGGCGGCGGAGCCTCCGCAGCCGAAAAGCGCCGCCGGAAGCGTGACCAGCAGCGCGATGAGGAGTATGAGCGAAATCGTCTTTCTCACGGGCGTTTCTCCGTTTGAGTTATTGCACGGCGGAAAGCACAGCCTCCGCGAGCGCGCGGGAGGCGAGGACGTCCGCCTTGTTGACGGTGCTCTGGGACGTGTGGATATACCTTGCGGGGATGGAGAGCGCGGTAGTTTTCACGCCGGCGGCGGCTTTATGTATCGCGCCGGAGTCGTTGCCGCCCGCGATCGCGGACTTGACCTGATATTTGATACCCTTCTTTTCCGCGGTCTTGCATACGAGAGCGAAAAGCTCGCGATCGTAAACGGTCGCGCGGTCGGCGAAGGAAACGGCGACTCCGTCGCCCTGAACGGTCACGCGCTTGCTGCCTTCGGAGCCGCAGATGTCCGCGGCGGTGGTGCTTTCAAGCACGACGGCGACGTCCGGGCGTACGCTGAACGCAGCGGGACCCGCGCCGCGCAGTCCGACCTCCTCGCAGACAGTGAAGGCGAAGTGTGCGTCGTATTCGAGTTCGCTTCTTATCATGTCGATCATGATCGCGCAGCCGGCGCGGTCGTCGAGCGCCTTGCCGCAGAGGGAGTTCGCGCCGAAGTCGACGGTCTCGACGTCGAAGGCGAAGAGATCGCCGGGCGAAACGTACTTCTCGGCTTCTTCCTTCGATTTCGCGCCGACGTCGCCGTAGAGATCGTCGAGCTTTATATACTCTTTTTTGCCGTCGTCCCTGACGAGGTGCCAGGTCTTGCCGCCGAGGACGCATTTCAGCCCGCCCTTGCGGAGCACGCGACCGTGGAGCGCGCTGTCGAGTATGCCGCCGACAGTGCCGAACTTCAGATATCCGTCGCCGTCTATACCGGTGACGATAAAGCCGACCTCATCCATGTGCGCGGCGAACATGACTTTTTTATTTGCCGGTTGTCTGCCTTTTTTGAAGCAGAGCAGGTTGCCGAGCGGATCGACGGACCATTCGCAGAAACCGTCGATGAGGGAGATTATCTTTTCCCTCACGGGCGCTTCACCGCCGGAAACGCCGTCGATATTGCAGAGTTCTTTGATCAGTTCGAGCATTTCCGCGTCCTCCTAACCGTTGATTACGTATTCCGCGAGGATCTTCGCCGCGGATTCGATGTCCGCCGCGTCGGTGACCTCGGCGGGGGTGTGCATATAGCGCAGCGGAGTCGAGAGCATCGCGCAGGCGACGCCTCTGCCGGAGATAGATATGTCGTCGGCGTCGGTGCCGGTGTCGCGCGGCATGACCTCTGTCTGATACGCCTCGCCGATGCGATCGGCGGCAGCTTTCAGCTTGTCCGTCAGTTCGCGCGAAAGCCGCGGAGAAACGCCTATCATAACGCCGCCGCCGAGCTTGCCGGCTTTGGGGTATGGCGTGTCCGGCGTCTGCGCGAAGGATACGTCGAGGATGACCGCCTCGTCCGGCGCGAACTCGAAGGCGGAGGTGAACGCGCCGCTTCCGCCCGCCTCTTCCTGCGAGGCGAAGGAGGCGATGATATCAAACTTCGCCTTCTTTCCGCCGATCAGCTCGAGCGCGCGGAGCACGACGGCGCAGGAGGCGCGGTTGTCGCCGGAGGTGCAGACGGCTCTTCCGCCGAGCAGCTCGGCGTATTTCGGGGTGAATATCACGGGGTCGCCGACGGCGACCTTATTTTTCAGTTCGTCGAGCGGCAGACCGGTGTCGAACGCCATCTCGGAATCCTCCGGCACCTTGCCGCTTTCCTTCTGCAGATGCGGCGGGAGCACGCAGGGGACGGCGCGGACGCCGCCGCCCTTGCCGAGGATGGTGAATTCCGCGTTCAGCATAACGCGGCGGTCCATGCCGAGCACGCCGACGCGGACGAAACCGCCTTCGACAAGCTCGGTGACGAACGCGGCGACGGAGTCGAGGTGCGCGTCAAGCATCAGTTTTTTCGCGTCCGGCTCGCCGCAGGGGATGACGCCGACGACCGAGCCGAGCGCGGTCACGCGCACGTCGGAGGTGTAGGGTTTCAGCAGCTCCGCGAGCGCGGGCGCGACGCCGTGTTCGGCGCCTGAGGGCGCTTCAAGCGCGGAGAGTATTTTCAGGTAGTTCATTATATCACTTCCGTTAATTACAGTTCGTTTACTATCGCCGCGAAGCGTCTGCCGCGCTCGGCGAAGTTCTTGAATTCGTCAAACGACGCGCAGGCGGGGGAGAGCAGCACCGCGTCGCCGTCGGAGGCGGCGTTCGCAGCGGCTCTGACCGCTTCGTCGAAGGAGGCGCAGCGCGTCAGCGGCACGCCGCAGCCGTCCAGCGCAGCGGCGATTCTGCCGGCCGTGTTGCCGCAGAGGAAAACCGCCTTCGCCTTTTCGCCGACCGGCGCTTTCAGCGGGTCGAAGCTGACCTTTTTGTCGTAGCCTCCGAGTATGAGAATCACGCGCTCGTCGAAGGCGGAGAGCGTCGCGATCGTGCGGGTCGGGCTCGTGCCGATGGAGTCGTCGTAGAAGCGGACGCCGTTCTTCGTCGCGATCAGGCGGTTGCGGTGCTCGACTCCGGCGAAGGTGCGCGCGAGCTGAGGCGCGTACTTCGACGCGATCTCGCAGCCGACGGCAGCCATCGCCGCCATGAAGTTCTCCGCGTTGTGCTCGCCCTTTATCATGATCTCGGAGCCGTTGAAACGGTAGGTTTCCTTACCGTTTTCGCGGAAGTAAATGTCGCCGTTCGCGTCCTTATAGACGCCGTTCTCGGGCTTTTCGCGGCGGCTGAACATCAGCACCCTGCCGTTGGCTTCGGATGCGCAGGCGGCGGTGAAGTCGTTATCCGCGTTCAGCACGACCGTGCCGTAGGCGGACTGATACTTGAATATGTTTTTCTTCGCGTTGCCGTACTCCTCATAGCTGCGGTGGACGTCAAGGTGGTTGGGCGAAAGGTTGGTGATGACCGCCGTTTCAGGCGAGCGCACCATCGTTATCAGCTGGAAGGAGGAGAGCTCGAGCACGACCTTGTCCGCCGGCTTGATATCGCCCAGCGAGGAAAGCAGGGGCGTACCGATGTTTCCGCCAAGGAAGGTCTTGTAGCCCGCGGCTTCGTAGAGCTTCGCTATCAGCGTCGTGGTGGTGGTCTTGCCGTCGCTGCCGGTGACCGCGGTTATCGGCGCGGGGCAGAGCTCGAAGAAAAGCTCCATCTCGCTGGAAAGCACGGCGCCGTTCTTGACGGCGGCGCTTATCTGCGGAATGTAGGGGTAGAGACCGGGCGTGCGGTAGATTATATCGTAACCCGTATCGGCGAGGCGGTCGAGGTAGCCGTCGCCGCAGCTGAATTTCAGCGTCACGTCGGAGAGAAATTCGTCCGGCAGTTCGCTGCGGCGGTCGAGTATCGTTATCTCCGCGCCCCAGGTCTTCAGCAGGCGCACCAGCGGCATATTGCTGACGCCGAGGCCGAGCACTGCCACTTTTTTGCCCTTGTGCTTTGCGATGATTTCGTTGATGTCTGTCATACCGAAGCTCCGTTCGTTTGGATTTTTGGCTGATTATGATGGTGATAACTTATCTTACGGGCTGAACGTCGTATCCGCGCGCCTTCAGCAGCGCGACGACGCCTTTGTCGCCGCACATATGCGCGGCTCCGACGACGAAGAATACGTTCATACCCTGTTTCATATATCTTTCCGCGGCGTCCGCCATTCCGACGTTGCGGTCGTCGCACATGACCTTGTCGTAACTCTCCATGAGCGCGCGTTCCTCGTCCGTCAGTTCGCTGTAGTCGGATTCGGCCTTCAGCTCATCGGAAACGGTTCCGTTTTTCCAGCAGCGGAGCAGTTCGTGAATGCCGTCGGAGTAGTCGTCGAGGTAGCCGTCCTCAACGCAGTCGCGCATCACGACGTTGTATATATCGTCGGAGAAGCCGCGCTCCATCGCGTACTGAAACTCCACCGACTCGACCTCGAGTATCTTCTTTCCGGTCTTGTGCGCGTCCTCGAGGAAGTGGCGGTCTATGCCGTTCTCATACTTCAGGCCGCTGTTCTCGACGGCGACCTGATCGACGAGCGAACACCACATCGCTGCGCCGTAATAGTCCATCGAGGAGTTGTAATAACCCGCGTCCTTCAGCAGCTTCTTCGCTGCGCTGTAAATATTGTGGTCGATGTGGTCGCGTATCGTTGTGCCGTCGGTCAGCACGAAGGGGGTGTAATACTTCGCGATCTCCGCCTCCGGCAGCTGCTCGAAGGCGACTATGTCGCATTCGACGGCGAGCGCACCGCATTCGGCGTAGGCGTTCTCGACGTAGTCGGGCAGCGGGAACATTTCGTCGTCGCCGACGTGTATCGAGCCGAAGAGATAGAAGGAGCCGGCATAGCCGTCCGATGTGACGCGCCAGAGCTCCGGCGTGTATTCGGAGGGCCCGTCTTCGCTTCCGGAGGAGCCGCCGGACGAGCCGGAAGAGCCGCTTTCGGGAGCCGGGCCGAAGGATATGCTGAAATTGCAGCCGCAGAGCAGAAGCGACAGCGAAAGCAGGAGCGCGAGCAGTCTGGCTGTTTTTTTCATAATTACCTCCGGATTTGACCGTTTGTCAGGCGTATTGTCCTTATCGCCAATCAGTCAAGGTTTATAATTTGAGCAGTATCCCCGCGGCGGCGCCGGCGGCGATGAATACCAGCGGATGCACTTTCTTGCCGGCGGCGACGACTCCCGCGAGCGTGACGGCGAAAAGCCCGAGCGCCGGCAGTGAGATCATCTGCGTCAGCGGCGCTCCCGAGCCTGCGGAAACGTTGAATATCGCGCTGATGAAGATGCCCGCGACCGCGGCTGTAACTATCGCGGCGGTAGCCGGACGCAGCGCATAAAACAGACCGTTCACGAGGCGGCTTTCTTTGTATTTTTGCAAAAACCGCGCGACAATGCAGACGATAATGAAGGACGGCAGCACGAGCGCGAGCGTCGCGGTCAGCGCGCCGAGTATATATGCGGCGTTGTAGCCGGCGTAGGTCGCCATATTCACGCCTATCGGCCCGGGCGTCGCCTCCGAAACGGCAATCATATCCGAGAGCTGATCGAGCGTGAACCAGTCGAAGCGCGTCGCGATATCGCGGAGGAAGGGGAGCGTCGCGAGCCCTCCGCCGACGGCGAAAAGCCCCGTTTTGAAGAACTCCCAGAACAGCATCAGAAAGGTCATTCCGCTTCATCCTCCTTTTTCATCGGGAGTATGAAGGAGAGTATGATTCCGAGCAGGCCGGCGCCCGCGACTATGTAGACGGGCGAAACGGGCAGGAATACCGCTATCGCGAGCGCGGCGGCGAAGATGCCGAGCGTGACGAGATCTTTCACGCCCTTCTTTATCATCTTCCAGATGTAGACCGAAACGAGGGCGCATACGGCTACGCGGACTCCCGCGAGCGCGTGGAGCACGATCTCGTTGCCGCCGAAGCCTGTCAGCAGCGCCGCGATCAGCGTTATTATCACAAGCGAAGGCGCAATGACTCCGAGCGTGCAGAATAGCGCGCCGATAACCCCGCGCAGCTTGTAGCCGGTCAGCGTTGCGACGTTGACCGCGATAACGCCGGGGGTGCAGCCGGAGATCGCGTAGTAGTCGAAAATCTCCTCTTCCGTCACCCAGCCGCGCTTGTCGGCGAGTTCGCGCTGAAACATCGGAAGCATCGCGTAACCGCCGCCGAACGTTGTCGCGCCTATTTTCGCAAAGGTCAGAAACATACTCAATAATTCTTTCATACCGATATTATATCACAACGCTGCCGAAAATCAAGTGCGGCGGGCAATAATCTCTCGGTATTGACAATCACGCGCTTTTGTAGTATTATATAATATCAAAATCAGATAAATACCGAAAAGGGAAACGTATGAAAAGGTTGCAGAAATTACTCGCGGCAGTCATCGCGCTGCTGCTTATAATGAGCTCTCTGACGGCATTCAGCGTATTTGCCGAAGGCGAAGAGGGGCAGTCAGCCGAAAGCAGTTCGTCCGCCGAGGAATCGAGCAGCTCATCCGAGGAGGAAAAAAGCAGTTCTTCCGCAGAAGAGAAAAGCAGTTCCTCCGAAGAGGAGAAGAGCAGCTCTTCCGAAGAAGAAAAAAGCAGTTCGTCCGAAGAGGAAGAGTCCTCATCCGAGGAGAGCGAATCGAGCCGTGGGGAACGCCGCTCCTCGTCAAGCAGTTCGTCCTCCGAAGAGGCATACGCGCAGACCATAACGCACGACGTCACCGGTATCACCATCGGGCTTTCGCAGCCGAACGATGCTCTGCTGATAGATGCAAAGTCGGTCTCCGCGGACGATAAGGAGTACGCCGATATCTACAAAAAGCTCCTCGACGCGTCGAAGGATAAGGAGCTTGTCTGCTGCTACGAGGTCCTGCTCGGCGGCGACGAAAACTTCAAATCCAAGGTGACGATTATCCTGCCCGTTGACGCAAGCCTGATAGGCAGAAGTATGGTCGTGCTGTTCTACCCCGAACGCGCGTCTCACGTTTCGACGAGTAACAAGAACGTCGGCAAGGCGGTTTCGCCGGCCCTCTCCGGGAGCGACGGCGGAGAGTCGGAAGAAGAGCTCGCGGGAAGCGGCGTTATCAGGGTATCCGAAACGCTCGAGTCCGGCAGGAAGTATTACTTCGCCGTATGCGAATTCGCGGATTTCGTGCCTGCGTCAAACGGCTTCGGCCTTCTGGAGATAATGGCGATACTGCTCGGCGCGGCGGCGCTTGTCAGCGGCGGTCTGCTGGCGTTTCTCTGGACGCGATATAACAAAAAGCAGCAGGACGCCGCAAAAAAGTAACTTCACATAAAGCATCTCGCCCCGTGTGAAGCGTATCTTCGCGCGGGGTTGATTTTTTCGGCGCGGGGCGCATATTATTACTGTATTTCCGGAATGGTGGTGAACGCGGTTGAACGCTATGTTTTTCATAAACGCGGCTCTGCTCGGAGTCGGGCTCGCGATGGACGCGTTCTCCGTTTCCGTCGCCAACGGTCTGCGCGAACCTGATATGAAAAAGCGCAAGGCACTGATTTCGTCGGCGGTGTTCGGCGGCTTCCAGACCGTGATGCCGCTTCTCGGATGGGTTTGCGTGCACACGCTTTTCGAGGAGTTCGAGTCGTTCCGTAAGTTTATACCCTGGATCGCCCTCGTGCTGCTGCTTTTCATAGGCGGCAAGATGATATGGGAGGGGCTGCGCGGCGAAGCGGAGAAGACCGCGGGCGCGGGAACGCTGCTCGTTCAAGGGATCGCCACCTCGATCGACGCGCTCTCCGTCGGGCTCACGATTGCGGAACTGAGCTTCGGCTGGGCGCTTGCCGAGGCGCTTATCATCGGCGCGATCACCTTCGGTATATGCGCCGCGGGAGTATGGCTCGGCAGGAAGGCGGGCGCGGTCGTCGCCGACAAGGCGGCCGTTATCGGCGGCGCGATCCTCATTTTGATAGGAATAGAGATCTTCCTGAAAGGCATTCTTTGATATAAACCCGATACGGCTTCGGGACGCGCAAATCGCGCGTCCCGAATTTTTTTCTCACAAAAATGCAAAAATGTCTTTACAACTTTAGTTTAATAAAGTATAATAAGCAAAGAATGAATCGCGGAGGTCGCGGAATGACAGAGCATAAGGTCAGCAAAGCGGATATAGAGAAGCTTTACGAGGTGCTTGTAGAAGTGGCCTCTGTCGACGAATGCCGCGAACTGCTCGACGACCTCTGCACTGTCAAGGAGGTCGAGCAGATGGCGCAGCGCATCAAGGCGGCGCAGCTGCTCATAGAAGGCAAGACCTATTCGCAGGTGATGGAGCAGACGGAGATATCCTCCGCGACGCTCAGCCGCGTTTCGCGCTGCGTGCAGTACGGCAGCGGTTACTCACGTTTTTTGAAAAAGGAATAAGCGAATCTGATATAAAAAAACGCCTCCCGCGTGGAGGCGTTTTTCTTTTTGTATACCTATTCGCCTTTGTTTATCTGTTCGTTTATTCTCGAAACGAGGCCGGCGGTTTCGAAAGGCTTCGCGATATGGCCGTTCATGCCGGATTCGAGACTGCGCTTTTTATCCTCCTCGCGCGCGTTGGCGGAGAGGGCGAGTATCGGCAGGGAAGCGCCGTTGTCGAGTGCGCGGATGGCGCGCGTCGCTTCGTAGCCGTTCATGACGGGCATCTGTATATCCATCAGCACGAGGTCGTAGTAGCCGGCGGGGCGCTCGCGCACCGCGTCGACGGCGTAGCAGCCGTCGGTGACGGATTCGACGGTGAAGCCCGCCTCGGTCAGCACCGTTTCCGCGAGCACGCGGTTGATATATACGTCTTCGACGAGGAGCAGGCGGCGTTTTCCGTCCGCTTTCGGCTGCTTGATTTCGACGTGAGCGGTGCCGTCCGCGTCCGCCGCTTTCAGCGGCAGCTCGACGGTGAAGACGGAGCCCTTGCCCTTTTCGGTCTGAACGGTTACGGTGCCGCCCATTATGTCCGCCAGCGCCTTGACGATGGAGAGCCCGAGTCCCGTACCGATCGAGCCGCTCTTCGTGGAGTTTTCTTCGCGCTCGAACGCCTCGAACATATGCGCGGCGAATTCCTCGGATATACCGACGCCGGTATCGGCGACGGAGAACTCATAGCGGGCGTAGGCGCCTTCGCTGCGTTTGACGCGCGCCTTTACCGTGACCGTTCCGCCCTCGGGGGTGAACTTGACGGCGTTGTCGATAAGGTTGTTCATCAGTCGCAGGAAGCGGTGCTTGTCGAGAAGCACCGCGCGGTCGGGCAGGTCGGTCTCCTGCCGGAGCGCGATATTCTTCTCCTGCGCCTTCGCGCGGAAGACGTCGACCGCGACGGATATCAGGTCAGTCAGTTTCGCCGGCTCGGACTTCGCTACGAAGCGGCCGCCGGCCAGCGAATTCATATCGAGCATATCGTCGATAAGCGCCAGCATCTGTTTGCTTGAGATTTCAACCTTTTCGAGGCAGTCTGCCAGCATCGCGGGATCGTCCGCGTGACGCCTTGCGAGATCGGAGAAGCCGATTATGGCGTTCATCGGCGTGCGTATATCGTGCGAAATGTTGAAAAGGAAGGCGGATTTCATCTCGTTCGCGCGCTTTTCCTGCGCGAGCTCGAGCTCGGCCTTGAATCTCTCCTGCTCCGCGCGGAGCTTATCCGTCACGTCACTGATGAAGACATAGTATACGCTGCCGTATCCCTCGAGGTGCGAGAGGTGGCCGTAGTCGTCGATCCAGCGTATCTCGCCGTCGCGGCGTATGATGCGGTATTCGACGAAGTCGAGGTTATCGTTGCTTTCGTCCGCGATCTGCCGGTCGATCGAATCCTGGATATTCTCGTAGTCGTCAGGGTGCACGAGTCCGCGGAAGGTCCCTCCGGTCAGCTCGCGGAACTGCTCCATATCCGCGCAGCCGAAGATACGGAGCGCGGCGCGGTTGACGTAGAATATCTCCTGCGATTCATCGTTCCGGTAGACGAAGAAACCGCCGGGGAGCATATCGCCGACCGCAAGCAGCGTCGGCATCATCTCTATGGGAGATTCGTCGTTGCGCCCGAAGGCGGGGGCGTTGTTTCTCATAGGGCTTTCCTTTCTGCAATCAATGCGTGCGGGCGAGCACTTCTCTAAGCGTCGCCAGCATTCCGGGAACGTCGATCGGCTTGGAGATGTGCGCGTTCATACCGGCGTCGAGAGCCGCCTGCACGTCTTCGGCGAAGGCGTTGGCGGTCATCGCGACTATCGGAACGGAAGCACGTTTTTCATCGTCCAGAGCGCGTATCGCTTCCGCGGCCTCGAGGCCGCTCATGTTGGGCATATTGAAATCCATAAGCACGACGTCGTAGCGGCCGGGCTCGGAGGAGCGGACCTTTTCCAGCGCGACGGCGCCGTCCTCGGCGGAATCGACCTCGAAGCCCGCCTTTGAGAGCACGAGCTTCGCTATCTCGAAGTTGACGGGATTATCCTCCGCGACGAGTATCCTCATGCCGGTAAAATCGAAGGTTTCGTTTTCGGCGGCGGTCTTGACCTCCTCGCCCTTCTCAAACGGCAGGTTGATGATGAATTCCGTACCCTTGCCGAGCTCAGTATCGACGTAGATGGTGCCTCCCATCATATCGACGAAGCTCTTGGTTATCGCCGTTCCGAGGCCGGTACCCTGGATGCCTTCGACCGTCTTGCTGCGTTCGCGTTCGAACGCCTCGAAGATATGCCCCGCGAACTCCTTGCTCATACCGATGCCGGAGTCCTTGACGCGCAGCTCGTAATCGCATACGCCGTCGGCGCCGCCGGTCTGGCGGAGCGTTACGGAGACGCTGCCGTTTTCGGGAGTGAACTTGTAAGCGTTGGATACGAGGTTGAGAAGGATGCGGCTGAGACGGTTGTCGTCGCAGCGCACCCACCTGTTATCGACTTCGGAAACGTCGACTTTGTAATCGATGTGCTTCGCGTTCATCTGCGGGATGAAGACGTCGCAGGCGTCGGTGACGATCTTTACAATATCGGCGTCCTCAATGCGGAGTTCGATCTTGCCGCTTTCGATGCGGCCCATATCGAGCACGTCGTTTATAAGTCCGAGCAGGTGCTGGCTTGACGAGTCGATCTTGTCGAGGTATTCGCGGACCTTGGGAGAAAGATCCGGCTCCGCTTTCGCGAGGGCGGTGTAGCCGGTGATCGCGTTCATGGGAGTGCGGATATCATGGCTCATATTAGAGAGAAAGGAGCTCTTCGCCTTGTTGCTCTGCTCGGCCTTGATCTTTTCGATATCGGCGGATTTTTCGCGCTTCTGCATGACGGAGTAAATATTGAACATCGAGATCAGAGCGATAACGATAAGCCCCATCTGTATCAGACTGTCGCGCGTGACGGTGTCGTTCATTTTGTCGAGCTCGGAGTTGATATATTCTTCGTGCGCCTTCAGATGCGGATCGTCGGGCGATACGCCGGTTTCTACGGCCTCTTGCGTGTGGTATTCGTTGACGTTCGCTGCGAACTCCTCCATCGATTTGTTGGTCGACTGGTGCATCCACATCAGCGAGATGAAGAAGATAAGGAAAAGCAGCACTATCCATGCTACGGTGGACTTTCCGAGTCTGCGGCTCTTATCCTTGTTGAAAAGCGTTCTGAAGAATATAACGCCTATGATGCTCCACAGCGCGAGAATGAGGTAGGATTCGGTTGCCAGCGGAGCCGCGGAGAGATAGTTCGGTATCAGCAGGTAGATGCTGAACGCCGCCGACATAACGAGTCCGATCACGCCGGTCGCCATTATCAGCTTTCTGCCTTCCCGCTTAGCGCGTTTGAACGCCGTGGCGGAGGTGTAACCGTAGGCGATAGTCGCGCCGATGGTCGTTACGTCGACTATCCAGCCGATCGCCGTTCTGCCGAAGAAGGGGATGACGAGGGAGATTGCGGTTATGAAGAGTATCGCGTTTTTCGGAGCTCCGCTCTTGCTGAGCTTTCCGAACCGGGAGGGGAGCATTTCGTTTTCCGACATCGAATAGAGCAGGCGGCTCGCGGCGATCATGTTGCCGATAAGTCCCGTCAGCACGCCGCCGAGCAGAGTCGCTCCGAGCACCGTCGAACCGATTTCGCCCATCGCGTTCTCTGCGGCGAAGAAGGTCGGGATGCCCTCGATGCCGGAAAGCTCGCCGCTGTTGACGGCGGCGATGTAATCCGTCCAGTTTGCGAAGCCCTCGGGCAGCGCGGCGGCGGCAATCTCCGCGAGAGTCAGGTAGGCGACGGCGCCGGTCGTGACGGCGATCGCTATTATCAGAAATGACTTTTTTTGCGAGAACCTGAATTCGCTCGCGGAGTGCGAAACGGACTCAAATCCTATAAACGCCCACGGCGCGAGCGCGACTATCGCGACCACCTGCGCGAACGGGCTCTTGCCGGGCGCGAAGCCGGGCTTGAACGCGGAGAGGCCGTCCTTGAGGTTCGCCATCGTAAAGCCGAAGGTGACGAGTATTCCTATGATGAGTATCAGCGCGAAAGCGATCTGCAGCGCGCCCGCGAGGCGCTTCCATTTCGCGCATATGAAACCGAAGATTATCAGCGCGGAGGCGGAGAGCAGCAGCTCTCCCATATAAACGTCATATCCGGCGATCGTGTAATGAAATCCGAACTGCAGCGTATTGCCGAGCAGGTTTCGCGCGATGAGCGCGAGCGCCGTCGCGTTCGCCCAGATTATCGAGACGTACGTCAGCACGAGAAACCACGCGCTGAGGAAGGCGTGGTCGTGGCCGAACTCCCCTTTGGCGTAGCTGAAGGTGCCGCCGGCGTCGGGGTAGCGGTTCATCATGTAGTGATAGTTGGCGCCTATGATATACATTATCGCCGCGCCGATGACGATGCCTAAAGCGGTGCCGAGCGGTCCCGCGATCGGCAGGAAGGTCGTGCCGGGCATAATAAACGCGCCCCAGCCGACGCTGCAGCCGAACGCGAGCGCCCATACGCCCAGAGGCGACAGGTATCCGCCGAGCTTATTTCCGGTTTTGTTTCCGCCTGACATATAAATATTCTCCTCTTCGCCGCGCAGCCGCGGCAGTTCTGTGATGGAACAAGCGAAGTAAATAGTATTCAATAAATTATAACACGTTTTCGTTCTGTTTTCAACTATTATATATTCGTGACGTTGCGATTAAAGAATAAACGTCCTGCCGATGTATCGGCAGGACGTTTAGGGGTTGTTCATATACCGGAGTGTCGGTCAGCGTTTGGCAGGCGCGCCGCAATCGCCGGATTCAGTCTCTTCCGAGTCTTCAAGCTCGGGCTCGGAGGCGTCGAAAAGCTCGCCGAGCGCTTCGGCTCCGGCGTTGACGCGGGCTCTTTCCCGCACCGCGGCGGCCTTCGCCTCGGCGGCGGCGATCGCCTTGGCGCTTTCCGCGGCTTTCGCCCTCGCGGCGACGTCGAGAAGCATCTGCTCCATCTGCTCCATACACGTCCGCTGGTCGAAGGAGGCGCTTTCGCGCAGATAGCGCTCGCGCAGCGCGGCGCGTTCCTCGGGATGCTCGATGAAGTAGTCTATCTTTTTCGCCAGATCCGCGCTGTCGTTGACCTTGAAGAGGCAGCGCCCGTCGAGCGCGAAGTTCTTTGTCGCGCACTTCGGCGAATCAGCGATGACGGGGACGAGCCCGCAGCATATCGCTTCGAGACAGGCAATCGCTTCGATCTCTACCTCGGCGGGGTGGCAGTAGAGGTCGCAGGAGTTGATGAGCCTGACAAGTTCTTCGCGGGAGTAAAAGCCGATGACCGGCGCGTTGGGGAGGCGCTTTTCGCCCATGCGCATAATGCGCTTTTCGGTCGGCCCGTTGCCTGCGAAGAAGAGCTGTATGCGGTCGGCGTACTTCGATTTAGCGATCGCTTTGAGCAGCACCTTATGCGACTTCTCCTTCGAGAACCTGCCCGTGAAAAGCACGCAGAACTTGTCGCGGTACTGCTCCGGCTTCTCCGCGGGAGCGGGCCTGAAGCAGTCGTTGACGCCGTTGGAGATAACTACGCCGTTGGTCTTTCTGCCGATCTGCTTCTCGAAAACGTCGCGGATAAACTGTGTCGGGTAGTGTATGCAGTCGGCGCGCTTATAGAGATTGCCGTAATACCAGCGGTAGATGATATTATTGATGATTCGCGAGCCCATCAGTCCGATGTGCGACGTGAAATTCTCCGCCTGCGCGTGGAAGCCCGCCGTGATCGGCTTGCCCGCGCGCTTGACGAACTTCGAGCATTTCCGCGCCATAAAGAGCGGTATCATGATATGCACGACGTCGGCGTCTTTTATCGCTTCGCCGATTATCTCCTTGCTGAACTTAGGCATAACGACGCCGTTGCGTTTGATCATCCGATTTATGATCGCGCCGAAGTTTTTTTGCGGCAGCACGTACCAGCCGTCCTGCCCGCGCTTGTCTTCGTCCGGACAGACGACCTTGACGTTGTGACCTTTTGCTTTAAGGTGGTTTATGAGGTTATAGGCGGCGACGGAGGTGCCGTTATTCGCTTCGCCCAGAACCTCGCAGATTATCGTAACGTTCATATGTCCTCTTTTCGCGGCCGGAATGCCGGCGCGCACATTATATTATCGCGGTCTTGCTTCTGCGTTTTTTCGGCTTGACCTTCTTGACGATATCGACGACGTCGGAAAGCCCGCATTCGAGCACGACGCATATCTTGCCCAGCGTGGAGAGGTTGACCGCCTCGCCGCGCCCCATCTTCGCGATGACCGCGGGGCTGATGTGAGTCAGCTTCTGCAGATCCTTCTTGCGAAGCTTGCGGTCTATGAGCAGCTTCCAGAGCTTGTCGTAGGAATATTCGCAGCCGTTTTCGGCTATTTCGTTTTTCGTGCGCATGCTTTTCACCTCACAAGGTATGAATTATAACACCTTTTTCCTATTTGTCAAATAAAGTATACGAAATAGAAGTTTACGTTTCGTTATAATAACGCGCGGTTTGTGCGCTTGACAAGCCGAAGAGGCGCGTGATATAATCGCAACTGACGGTTTTTCGGTGTTTTTTTGTAATACTTTTGTGATTACGGAGTCTCTTATCCGGAGGGATGAGTTTATGAAAAAGATCGTTGTGATTATTCTCTGCGCGGCGCTGCTGCTCGCGCTCGCCGCCTGCGGCGGAAAGAACGTGAAGGACAAGGCCGAGGCGTTCACGATGTCGCGGGAGGAGCTGACCGAAGCGCTCGAAGGAGCGAAGGAAGCGGACCTCGTCGCGTGGTGGGGCGAGCCGTCGAGCTTTTTCAGCGGGTTATACGGCAGCATCTGGACGATGGACGGCCGTTATATTGCCGTGTATTTCGATTACGCGACAAAATCAGTTGAAAACGTCATCTGCGGCGAGCTTGACGAAAACGGATTTATCTCATAAACGCAACGCGGGAAATCCGCCGTCCCTTAATTTAAGGGGCGGCGGACTATTATCGAGAAAATATATTGACTTAAAAGTCTTCCGGGGATATAATCAAACTATAGACACGTTAAGTCTTGATTTTGAGAGGAACGGACGAAAGCATGGAGTTTCTGAAGCGGCTGATAACATCCGAATATCTGATTTATTCCATGGTGTTCGCGGGAAGCGCGCTGATGGCGTATAATATCTTCCTTTACGTTCGTTTCGCCCGCAGGGTGCGCAAGCGCGGGAACTGGGATAAGGAGCGCCGCGTACTGAATCTGCCGATAGTGCTGCTGATACTGTTTCTCGCGGGCTACCTGATCGTCGGAATATTCGGCAAGCCGGATATCGTCATATCGGCTATCCTCTTCGGAGGAAGCATATTCGTTTTCGTAATGATGTGGCTGATACAGCGGACGGTCAGCAGGGTGCAGGAAAACGAGCACCTTGAAGCGCAGCTTTCCGCGGCCGAGGAAGCGAGCAGAGCGAAGACGTTTTTCCTTTCCAACATGACCCACGACCTGCGTACTCCGCTGAACGCGATAATCGGCTACACCACGCTCGCTAAAAAAGAGGAGTCGCCTGAAAAACAGCTTGAGTACGTCAATAAGATCGATACGGCGAGCCGTCAGCTCCTGGCTATCGTCAACGACGTTCTGGAAATGAGCCGCATCGAGAGCGGCAAAATAGAGCTCGAACAGCGCAGAACGGATATCGAAGAATGCGTCCGCGAGGCCGGAGAGATCATTAAAACGCAGTTGAACGAGAAAAACATCACCTTCACGCAGTCGAGCGACGTGGAGGACAAGTGGGTCCTCTGCGATAAAAACCTGCTGACCAGAGTGCTCATGAACCTTTTGAGCAACGCGGGCAAGTTCACTGGCGAAAACGGCGCCGTCGAGCTCGGGTTGAAGCAGCTGTCCAAAGACGGCGGCACCGGCTGTTACGAGATCCGCGTGAAAGACACCGGTATCGGTATGGATCAGGACTTCGTCGAGCATATGTTCTCGCCGTTCGAGCGCGAACGCGTCTCCACCGTAAGCAAGATACAGGGCACAGGACTCGGTATGTCGATAACCAAGAACATACTCGATATGATGGGCGGCAGTATAGAGGTCGTCACCGAAAAGGGCAAAGGCACCGAGTTCATCATCAACGTGTCGTTCCCGATAGAAAAGCCGGAGGAAACGAAGGCGGAGAGCGAAACCGCGATAAGATTCGACGGACTCCGCGCGCTGCTCGTAGAGGATAACGAGGTTAATATGGAGATAGCGAATCTGCTGCTTACGCAGGCGGGCTTCGAGATCGACAGGGCGGAAAACGGCAGGATCGCGGTCGACAAGGTCGCCGCTTCCGAAGACGGCTATTACGACGTTATACTTATGGATATCCAGATGCCCGTTATGGACGGCTGTTCCGCCGCGCGCGCGATCCGTTCGCTTCCGGATCCTGCGCTTTCGGGGATACCGATTGTGGCGGTGACCGCCAACGCGTTCCGCGAGGATATAGCCGTCGCGGAAGCGGCGGGTATGAACGGCCATATCGCCAAGCCGCTGAACGTAGAAGAAATGCTCTCCACGCTGAAGAGCGTTATCGACGGGAAAAAGCAGGGGCTTATCTGACGCGCCCTGCGATATGAGAAAGATTAAAAACCGAACCCCGCGGGGTTCGGTTTTTTGCGTATGCGCTTTATTCTTCGTCCGCTGTTTGCGATTCTTCGTTTTTCTCTTCCGCTTCGGATCCGTCCGCGGATTCGGGCTCGCCCTTTATCAGCGCGATCGCGGTTATGACCGCGACGACGACGTTCGCGACGGCGGCGACGTAATTCTTTATCATAATGCTGAAGGTCAGATACATCAGCATGTTTATTATAAATGCGATCTTCAGCAGGCGCACGTTGTCCTTGAACCGGAACACGGCGAGCGAGTATTCGAGGTTCGCGGCGATCGGCAGCCAGCCGAGCAGGCCGAGGTTGTTGAAGACGATCCCGAGCGCGACGCCGAGCAGAATGAGTATCCACTCGACGGCCTTGCTCTTTATCCGCTTCATCGCGGCGAAGTTGCGGAGTATCGCGACGCCGTTCTGCACGGTGCTGCTGTAGCCCTTCAGGATTATCGTGCCGACGCCGTAGAAGACCTGGCTCAGCGTCTGGAAGGCGAGTATGCGGTTGCGCTTCTTCTGCGCGCCGCTTATGGAATCTGTGACGGCGGCGCAAAGGCTGCACACGTTGCCGATTATGATATCGTTCATTTGCCGCTCCTCATCTGTTTCCCAGCTGCCAGTATGCGATCGCGCTCGCGGCGGCGACGTTGAGCGAGTCGACGCCGTGTGACATTGGGATCTTCACGGTGTAGTCGCATGCGGCTATCGTCGAATCGGCGAGCCCGTCGCCCTCCGTGCCGAGTATTATCGCGAGCTTTTTCTCCGCGGCGAGCGCGGGGGAGTCGATGGCGACGGAGTCGTTTTTCAGCGCCATCGCGACGGTCTTGAATCCGTGCTCTTTGAGTATCTCCATTCCCGGGTGCGGCCAGTCGGACGTTTCCTCGCCGACGTGCGCCCACGGCGTCTGGAAGACGGTGCCCATGCTGACGCGGATGCATCGGCGGTAAAGCGGATCGCAGCAGCCGGGAGTCAGCAGCACCGCGTCCATACCGAGCGCCGCGGCGGAGCGGTATATCGCGCCGAGGTTCGTCGGGTTCACGACGTCTTCGAGAACGGTAACGCGGGTCGCGCCGCGGAGAACTTCTTCGAGCGTCAGCTCCGGCTTGCGCCGCATAGCGCAGAGGACTCCGCGCGTCAGCTTGAAACCGGTCAGCTCGGAAAGCACCTCCATCGAGGAGGTGTAAAGCGGTATATCCCCGCAGCGTTCGAGCACGTCGGCGGTCTTGGCGATCTGACTGCGCTCCATCAGCAGCGAAAGCGGCGTGAAGCCCGCGTCGAGCGCGCGGTGTATGACGTTCGGGCTCTCGGCGATGAATATGCCGCATTCGGGCTTGTTCTGATGGAAAAGCTCCCGCTCGGTCAGCTTCGCGTAGTCCTCAAGTCCGGGCGCGGAGAGGTCTGTAACTTCGATTATGTTCGGCATGGCGCGTTGTCACTTTCCTGGCGAATGAATATAAGCATATTCTACCAACCCCCGCGGCTTTTGTCAATAAAAACCGCCCCCGGCGTCCGGAGGCGGTTTTGGTGCAGCGAGTGCATTTATATCCGAACCCAAGCCTGATTCCTCAAGCTCGGCGAAAGTTATCGTTTTTGTGCCGTCTTTGAAATTAAAGACGAGGGTGATCCTGTCATCGTAAAGGTATATCGCATTGACAAAACTGTCGATCAGTCGGCGACGGTGAACGAGCTTCGTGGTGTCGTACTTGCGCATCCGCTCAAACCAGAACAGGAATTGATCTCTGGTGAATTCCGGCGGTTGGAGCAATTCTTCCCGTGCGATTTGCGCCGAAAGTTCTTTCTTTATTCTTTCCAACCCTTCAAGCCGTTCCTTCGTCGATTCCGTGATGATCCCTTGCTGGATCGCGTCCACAAAGTTCCGTATGCCTTTTTCCGTTTCGGCAAGCTGCCGTTTCAGCATGGGAAGCACCGTGTTTTCTTTGCGTTGACGCTCCATGCCCATGTCCGCAAGTTTTTCGATCATTTCATCGTCGAACAGGATCTTCTTGATTTGGTCGATGACGAGGTTTTCGATCCACTCTTTCTGCACGGACTTCTTGTCGCAGCCCTTGTGGTTCTTCACGCTCACGCACTTGTAATACCGGTGAACGATCCCGGTGTGGCTTGTGCCGGACTCTCCCGCCATATAGCAGTTGCATTTTCCGCAGAACAGTTTGGTCGTCAACAGATACTCATCCTCTGCCTTGAATTTGGCAGGGGCTTTCTTTGTTTTAGCCAAGCGTTCCTGCACGCGTTCAAACAGATCTTCCGGTATAATCACCGGAATTCCGTGCGGATGAACGACGTCGCGATACTGATACTCGCCGATGTACCTGCGGTTATGTAGCATTCGTGTCACGCTGTTGATGCTGACCTTACCTCCGCGTTTCGTGCGGATTCCTGCAAGATTCAGCATATCCGTTACTTCACGCATAGACTTGCCGTTTGAATAGTCGGTGAACGCCTGCAATACCAGCGGCGCCGCGACCGGATCGATTTGAAAGTGCTGTTCCTTGTCGATGACGTACCCGATAGGGAGTGTACCGCCGTTGTACATACATTTCAGCGCGTTTTCTGTTTGCCCGCGCATGACCTTTTCCGAAAGATCGGCAGAATAGTATTCCGCCATGCCTTCGAGTAGCGATTCAAGCAGTATTCCTTCCGGCCCGTCCGAAATGACTTCTGTAGCTGATACAACGTGAACGCCGTTGTTCTTCAGGATCCGTTTGTAGTGCGCCGAGTCGAACTTGTTCCGTGCGAAACGGTCGAGCTTCCATACGAGCAGGACTTCAAACTTCTTGCTTCCGCTCTCCTTGATCAGCCGCTGAAAATCCGGACGGTTATCTGTCTTCGCGGACAGCGCGCGGTCGATGTAGATCTCGATGATGTCGATACCGTTCTTCTCGGCGAACGCTTTGCATTCACGGATCTGACCTTCTATAGACTCTTCACGCTGGTTGTCACTGGAATACCTTGCGTAGATCACGCCTTTCATTTTTCTTTTCTCACCTCCTTTGCTCAAGATTGTTTCGCAGGGGTTTTAGGGCTCTCCCTAACAAGCGGCGGGCGAAGCAAGCGGGCGTTTGGGTTCCCAAACGCGATGCTTGCTAAGCTGCGAGCAAGCCGGACTTTGGACGTGGGAGTCCAAAGTCGTTGCTTGTGAAGGCAATGCCGTGGTGTTTTGCTCCGGTGGAGTCAAAACGCGATGCTTGCCGAAACAGCACCGCCGGAAAATGTACACATTTTCCAGTGCTTGCTGAAACAGCGCCACGCTCTTTTCCCTGCGGAGAAAAGTATATCATATTTCAGCCGGTTTGTCCATAGGTTTCGCGTGGAATTTTCAATTTTGCCTTGAAAAATTCAATTTTGCCTCTTGCTTTTAGAGTCGATGTGTGATATCATTAACGTAGGTTATTATATGATTACGGAGGTTGGTCCTTTGGCTCGCTCTTATAATAAATTGTGGAAGCTTATGATCGACAAAAAAATCAACAAAACCCAGTTGTGCAAGGCGGCGGGTATCACCACAAACGCCATGGCAAAACTGGGACGTGATGAGTCTGTTCCTTTGGAAACACTTGAGAAGATTTGTGTTGTATTGAACTGCACTATTAATGATATTGTTGATGTTAACAAATAATTGATAAAGGAAAATCGAATATGCTTTTTGAGAATGTTATTGAGTATTCTGATGCAAAATATCGGACTTATGGAAATAGATGTGGTAACACGACCTGTACGCATCCATGCGGCAATTGTAGTGGGAGTTGCTATAATTGTCTATATGAGATTCATTACCCTAATGATCAAAAAATACAAAAAAGAGAATATGACTGTCCGAAAATGCTATATCATTACGTCTGTCAATACTCTTTAAGGTATGCTTCTGAGTTGTTATATGGATTGAGATCAAAGGAAGACTTTCTATCTACTTTTTCAAGTTATAGTATTATGTCCATTGGGTGCGGCGGATGTGCAGATCTTATGGCTTTTGAAAAGTTTGCAAACGATTTGCACTTATCACAAAACATACGATATACAGGGTTTGATATTAATCCTTTGTGGAGTCCAATTCACAATCGGATAAGTAGGTATTGTGATGAGAAAAACATTACAAGAAGGTTCTTTATAGAAGATGCAATACAACACTTTCAAAAGTATTACCACAATTCCGCCAATGTTATTGTGATAAGTTACCTGTTGTCTTATCTTTACAACACAGCACATAAGAATGATATATTACTGTTTTTTGATTTGATCATTAATAATGTTGTCCTTCGAAACAATGATAAGAAGCTGATAATCATTAACGATGTAAATAGTTGTAATAGAGGAAGAGACTATTTCCCTAAGCTAATTGACAAACTAAAAAAGAAAGGCCTACACGGGACTTATTCATTTAGGTATTTTGATTCGGACAAGCTCAACAAATTCCAAAGAAACGGTGAACCATATGAATCAAACAGTCCCCTGTTTGTTATGGACGCAAATAAAAAAAGAGAGTATCACGTTGATGGGCGGTGCCGTAGCGCACAACTTATTGTGGAGGTACAATAATGATAATAAGTGCAAGCAGAAGAACCGATATCCCAACCTATTATTCGGAGTGGTTTTTCAACAGAATACGCGAAGGGTTTGTGTACGTTCGGAATCCTATGAGCATACACCAGATAAGCGAAATATCGCTTCATCCGGATGTTGTCGATGGCATTGTTTTCTGGACTAAAAATCCAATTCCTATGATTGATAGACTCCATGAACTCGACAGGTATGTGTACTATTTTCAATTCACATTGAATTCGTACGGAACAGATGTTGAACCGAACATTCCTTCAAAAAAAGAAGTGATTATTCCGGCTTTTAAAAAACTATCGAAAACCATAGGAAAAGACAGAATTATTTGGAGATATGATCCAATTCTTCTGAACGACAAGTACACGGTAGATTATCATATTAAGTATTTTAGGATTTTGGCCGAAAGACTATCGGGATATACGGAAAAATGTACGATCAGTTTTATTGACCTTTACAAGAATACACAACGCAATACTGCTCCACTTCAGATACGAAACCCCACTGATGAGCAAGTACAAATGCTCATGAGCGAGTTTAGTCAAATAGCAAATGAAAACGGAATCCACATAGACACTTGTTCTGAAAAAATTGATTTGGATAAATTCGGAATTACACATGCGCATTGTATTGATCGGGCGAGATTTGAACGCCTTGGGAATTACGCTTTGAAAATCGAAAAAGATAAAAACCAAAGGCAAGAGTGTGGTTGCATTGCAAGCATAGATATTGGTGCATATAATACATGTAAAAACGGATGTTTGTATTGCTATGCAAATTACAGCCAAAAAACAGTGCGTGCGAATAATAAATTACACGATCCCCAGTCCCCGCTATTGTTTGGTAGTGTTGGTCAAGATGATGTAATTAAACAAAGAGAAGTCCGTTCATGTCGAGATTGTCAAATAAAATTGTTTTAAAAAGATTAATTGATGGCTTTTCGTATGGGAAAGTATATGGGTGACAAAATGCGATTCGTTACCAAGACTCCGATTGAAAAGGGTTGGTCGGGTGATAAAAAGTACTGTGCGGTGTCGCCGGAAGGATACAAATTCTTTCTGCGTATCGCGCCTCAGAAAAAGGCTGAACGCACGCGCGGAGCGTTTGAATACCAGAAACGGGTAGCCGAGTTGGATGTACCTATGTGCGTTCCGATCAAGATAGGCGAAACAACGGAAGGCGACGTTTACACTGTGCAAAGTTGGATCGAAGGTGTTGCTGCAGATGAAGTAGTGCGCGATCTGTCGCCTGAAGAGCAATACCGTTATGGCGTCGAATCGGGAAGAATACTCAAACTCATCCATTCCATCCCCGCGCCTCCGAATGCGCCGGATTGGGAACCGCGCTTCAACGCTAAAATGGATTATAAGATCAAGAAATATATCGAATGCCCGATTAAGGTCGATGGCGCCGAGTGCTTTATCGATTACATAGAGCAAAACCGCCTGCTTCTTCGCGGCCGGCCGCAATGCTTCCAGCACGGCGACTACCACATTGGGAATATGATGATCGAAAACGGGAAACTTGTGATCATCGACTTTGATCGTTATGATTTCGGCGATCCGTGGGAGGAATTCAATCGTATCGTTTGGTGTGCGCAGAAAGCGCCGCGTTTCGCCTGCGGTATGATCGACGGCTATTTCGACGGCGACGTGCCGGCAGATTTTTGGAAGTTGCTTGCGCTTTACATCAGCAGCAACACGCTTTCCTCTATCCCGTGGGCAATCCCATTTGGCGAAAGCGAGATTCAAAAATTCGTTGAGCAAACAAAAGACATTATGGGATGGTACGACGATATGAGAACAGTCATTCCTTCGTGGTATGGGAAATAATTGTTCGCTCTAAAAAAGAGAACCAAGATCAAGGAAAAATCTCTCACAATCGGTGAGAGAAATCGAGAGCACATGATTGAGTGAGGACGAGTTGTGAGATTTGATTGGAAAGACTACACAAACGATACAATGCCCTTTGTCGAGGAATGGCTTGATGACTACGCCGTAAAAATGACCGGAATGGACGACGGTTGGCGGGCATTTCACGAGTACTGGGTCACCGACGGCGAAATGACACCCGGCAAAGATTACTGGTGCAAAGTCGTTTATGACGGCGAAGCTCCTTTTGCAGTGATCGCGTTATCTGTATACAAAGGCGATTTTCACATTATGGAACTCCTTGTAAAGCCGGAAAAACGAGGAAAAGGTTTTGGAACAGCTCTTCTGTGCGATTTGCTTTCATACGGAGAAATGATTATCGGTCATCGGATAAAGAAAGCTACCGCCGTGATCTTCCCAAATAATCCGGCATCGCAAAAAGCGTTTGAAAGGGCGGGTTTCGTTTTTGACCATGCAGACGATGACGGCGACGCATGGTATTACTGCTATAGTTCCGGATTATACAGTGGACAACCTTCGTGATCTGCAATCCGTCCTTTAATTGCATGAGGTGAAGAAATGGAACATGTGTTGGATTCCACCTTATTCCAAGAGGAACTTCGTTTATATGGGTTAGACGGGAATGACGTCCACCTTATCCGAAGCAAAGAAGGCGTGATCGTAGCAAGAGTGCGTTGGGACAATGGCACGGCAGTTTTGAAGTGCTTTGAAAACACAGCATTCCGCAGAGAGATTCAGAATTACGATATTTTGCATGGCTGCGGCATTCCGACCATCACTGTGCTGGGAAAAAGCGACCGCTCGATTCTACTGGAGGATGTAGACTCCTCTGATACATATCGTCTTGGTATGGAGCAGGATCTCGACGCCCCGGCCGTAATCAAAGCAATTGCGAAATGGTATAAAATCCTCCACACCAATGGCGGACAGTATGTTCAGCAATATGGCTCTGGAATGTACGAGGAATGGGACTGCTTTACTATGGAAAATATCGAGGCCATTCGGGATCGATTCGAGCTGGCAGGCTCTGAAGGACTGAAGGCCATCATGGATCACTATGGGGAGTTACGGGAAAGAATAGACGCCGCCCCACGCACGCTCACCTATAATGACTTCTATCACACCAACCTGGTGGTCAAAAAAGACGCTTCTGAAGCCATGATGTTTGATTATAACCTGCTGGGAAAAGGAAATCCTGCCTCTGATATCAGGAACGTCACATATTGGTTCACAGAGGAAAACAAGAAACTGTTCTTCTCAGTGTACGGGAAAACAGATAACGAGCTTCTGCTTCTTGACCGGATCTGTGACCCTGTTGTTTCCCTCTATTATGCCATGAGCAGGGATGTTTTTCCCAAGTGGGCAAAAGAGGCTGTCGATAAGCTCGAAGAGATTCCAAAACTCATTGCAGAATTAGGTGTGTGAAATCAGGAGATTCATTAAGAAACGAATACCATTAAAAAGCACTTGCGATTTGCAAGTGCTTTTTAATGGTGCGGATAACAGGAATCGAACCTGCACGCCTTTCGGTAACGGATCCTAAATCCGTCGCGTCTGCCAGTTCCGCCATATCCGCGTATTATGCGGGATGAGCTTTGCGCCCGTTCCGCATTTTTGTTGTTTACTTACAGATCGAAGTGCGACACGGTCGGGCCGTGCGCCTTGTCGTCGTAGGGCTTGCCGTTGATTTTCAAACTCTTGAGTCTGCTGCCGAAGTGCAGGTATTCCGGCTTGCCGGGGCAGTAGGGGTAGAAGCCCATCATGCCGAATATATACCAGCTCGACATACTGCCGTTATCCTCGTCGCCGGGGTAGCCCTCGACGCCGCTGTCGAAGTATTCGTCGCAGATCTTTCCCACCCAGTACGCCGTCTTCTCCGGCGCGCCGCAGGCGGCGAAGATGAAGGGGATGTGATGGCTCGGCTGGTTGGAGATCGCGCACTGACCGAGATCGGAAACGCTCATTTCGCTCATTTCGTGCGTTTCGTAGCCGGGATCGTCATAGATCGGGGGCAGGGCGAAAAGCTCGTCCATTTTCTTTATCAGCGCGTCCTTCCCTCCGTGGAGCGCCGCGAAGCCCTCGGTGTCGTGCGGCACGAAGAAGGAGTTCTGCCAGCTCGTGCCCTCGGTGTAGCCGTAGAACCACTGATGCTGATTGAAATCCTCGGTGAATTCGCCGTCCGTCTTTTTGCAGCGCATCAGTCCCGTGCCGGGGTCGAAGATGTTCTTGTAATTGTTCGCGCGGGCGCGGTATTCGTTCTCGATATCGTATTTGCCGAGTATGTGCGCGACCTGCGCGACGCAGAAGTCGCAGTAGGCGAAGTCGAGCGTCAGATTGACGACGTCGTATTCCGCGCCGTGCGGAACGTAGCCGTACTGCATATACTCGCCGACGGCGTTCCTGCCGAAGTGGCGGTCGGGCGAAACGACGGAGGCGTTTTTCAGCATACCCTCGAAGGCGGTTTCGAGCAACTTGCCCTTGAGAATGCCTTTGACCGCGCCGTCGGCGATGACGGAGTCGATCATAGTGCTCGGCATCGCGCCGGATTCGCCCATCGCGGTCCAGCGTGGGAGCCAGCCGTGGTCGACGTAGTCGGTCACGAAGCCCTCGACTATCTCGGCGTAGTCGTCGGGAAGTATTATCGAAAGCAGCGGAAAGACGGTGCGGAAGGTGTCCCAGAAGCCGCTGTCGGTGTAGCGCTTGCCGGGTCTGACCGTAGCGTCAAACGGGCAGTAATGCACCTCGTTTCCGCCCGCGTCGATCTCGTAGCACTTGTGCGGATAGCACATAACGCGGTAGAGGCAGGAATAGAAGGTCTTCATCTCCTCCTCGGTCGCGCACTCTGCTTCGAGGGAGGAGAGCTTCTTTTCCCACGCTTCGTTCGCCTCGGCGCGCACGGCGTCGAAGTCGAAGGAGGTCTCGCGCTCCATATTAAGTTCAGCCTGCTCGAGACTGATGAAGGATATTCCCATGCGCAGGCGTACGTCGCGCGATTTCAGCGCGGCGAAGAGGTTGCAGCGTTCGCCTTCGCTGTGAAGCGCCTTGACGTAGTCGCCATCGCCGTCCTTCGCGGCGGGGTCGAAGCGGTCGCAGTTTTCGGCGTCGATATCGCAGTCGAGCTCCGCGACGAAGTATTCTTTATAGCTGCGGTTTTCGTCGAAGACCTGCCAGTTCGGGCAGTCGTTTGTCCAGCCGTAGACGCGGCGCTTCTCGGGGTCGATGGTGAAGGACGCCTCGCTGCGCGTGCAGAAGAACGCGAGCTTCGGCTGCTTGTCGGGGTGGTCGAAGCGGAAACGCATGACGCAGCCGCGCTCCGTCGGCGTCAGCTCGGCGTTTATGCGCCAGCGGGCGACGTAGAGGGAGATGTAGTCCGGGTCGAGTATCGCCCTGCGCTTGTCGAAACCCGCCCAGTGATCGTATTCGGAATGGCGGCTTTGTCCCGCCTGCGGCTGAATGAGCAGCGCGGCGTGGTCGCCGATCCACGGGCTCGGCTGGTGCGAGAGGCGGAAGCCCTCGAAGGCGTACGCGTCAGGGTCGTAGAAATACTCGCAGCGTCTTATCAGCGAGCCGGTCTGGAGCACGAAGCCCGCCATGCCGAAGGGGCGCTGCGCGAAGGGGAGCGTGTTCCCGTTTGAAAAGCGCGGCTCGTTGCGCGAGCCCATGCGCGTGTTGACGTATCGCAGATAACCGTTAGACTTCATATTTCGCCCTCCCGGAAGCGTTTCTTTATACTTGTAATTTTATCAAAAACGGTCAAGGGTTGTCAAGAAGGTATTTACATTTCGCGTTATTTATGGTAAAGTTTAATTGTAAAAAACTATCCCCGAAAGGACGGTATTTATGAGAGCTGTTTTAACGGTAGTGGGCAAGGACGCCGTCGGCATCCTCGCGCGCGTCGCGGGCGAATGCGCGAAGTACGGCGTGAACATCAGCGAGGTCTCGCAGACGGTATTGCAGGATATGTTCTGTATGATAATGCTCTGCGACATTTCCGGACTGACGGTCGATTTCGGCGAGTTCGCCGACAAGATGAAGGTCGTCGGCGACGAGACGGGTATGGCGGTGCAGGTAATGCACAGCGACATATTCGATTCCATGCACAGGATCTGAGGAGTCATTATGCTCAACACTCACGATATACTCGAAACGATACGAATGATACGCGACGAGCACCTCGATATCCGCACCGTGACGATGGGGATATCGCTGCTCGACTGCGCGGATCCGGATATCGACAAGGCGTGCGATAAGATCCGCGCCAAGATCGTGCGCTATGCCGGAGAGCTCGTTCCTACCTGCGAGAAGCTGCAGAAGGAGCTCGGCATTCCGATCATCAACAAGCGCATTTCGGTAACGCCGATAGCGATGCTCGCGGCGGCGTGCCAGAGCTCCGACCCCGTGAAGTTCGCCAAGGCGCTCGACGCGGCGGCGAAGGACTGCGGAGTCAACTTCATCGGCGGCTATTCCGCGCTTGTGCACAAGGGCTTCTCCGCCGGCGACTACGCGCTGATCGAGAGCATCCCGCGCGCGCTCGCGGAGACCGACCTCGTCTGCTCATCCGTCAACGTCGGCTCGTCGAAATCCGGCATAAACATGGACGCCGTCGCGATGATGGGCAGGGTCGTAAAGCAGACCGCTGAGGCGACCGCCGACCGCGACTGCATCGGCTGCGCTAAGCTCGTCGTCTTCTGCAACGCGCCCGAGGACAACCCCTTTATGGCGGGAGCGTTCCACGGGCCCGGCGAGCCGGACTGCGTGATAAACGTCGGCGTTTCCGGCCCCGGCGTCGTGCGCGCCGCGCTCGCGGAGGCGGATCCCGGCATGGACCTCGCCGGAGTCGCGGAGCTGATAAAGCGCACCGCGTTCAAGATAACCCGCATGGGCCAGCTCGTCGCGAAGCGCGTTTCGGACGAGCTCTGCGTGCCGTTCGGCATAGTCGACCTTTCGCTCGCGCCGACTCCCGCTGTGGGCGACTCCGTCGCGCGCATACTTGAGGAGATGGGGCTTGAGGCCTGCGGCGCCTGCGGCACCACCGCCGCGCTCGCGCTGCTGAACGACGCCGTCAAAAAGGGCGGCGTGATGGCTTCCTCACACGTCGGCGGACTTTCCGGCGCCTTCATTCCCGTAACGGAGGACGAGGGCATGGTCGCCGCCGTCAAGGCGGGCGCGCTCTCCATCGAGAAGCTCGAAGCCATGACCGCCGTCTGCTCCGTCGGCCTCGATATGATAAACGTTCCCGGCGATACGCCGCCGGAGGTCATTTCCGCGATAATCGCGGACGAAGCCGCCATCGGCATGGTCAATACCAAGACGACCGCCGTCCGCGTGATCCCCGCGATAGGGAAGAAGGCGGGCGAGGAGCTCTCCTTCGGCGGACTGCTCGGCGGCGGGCCGATAATGAAGGTCAACGGGTATTCCCCCCGCGCCTTCATCGCCAGAGGCGGACGCATTCCCGCGCCGCTTCACAGCCTTAAAAACTGACGGAGGAAATCACATGAAAAAGATCACCGACGATATAATCTACGTGGGCGTAAACGACCGCAAGATCGACCTCTTTGAGGGGCAGTACGCCGTGCCGCAGGGTATGGCGTACAACTCCTACGTCATCCTCGACGAAAAGACCGCCGTTATGGACACGGTCGACAAAAATTTCACTCACGAATGGCTCGATAACCTCGCCGAGGCGCTCGCCGGCCGCAAGCCCGACTACCTCGTCGTTCAGCATATGGAGCCGGACCATTCCGCGAATATCGCGAACTTTATGAAGAACTATCCCGATGCGGTCATAGTTTCCTCCGCCAAAGCGTTCAATATGATGAATAACTTTTTCGGCGCCGACTTCGCGGACCGCCGCGTAGTAGTCGGAGAAGGCGACACGCTCCCGCTCGGAAAGCACACGCTGAACTTCATAACCGCGCCGATGGTCCACTGGCCGGAGGTCATCATGACCTACGACAGCGCGGACAAAGTCCTTTTCTCAGCCGACGGCTTCGGCAAGTTCGGCGCGCTGGACGCGGACGAGGAGTGGGCGCACGAGGCGAGGCGCTACTACTTCGGCATCGTCGGCAAGTACGGCGCGCAGGTGCAGGCGGTGCTGAAAAAGGCCGCCGCGCTTGACGTCCGCGTCATCTGCCCGCTTCACGGCCCGATGCTGACCGAAAACCTCGGCTACTATCTCGGCCTCTACGACGTCTGGTCGTCCTACGGCGTGGAGAGTGACGGCATCGTCGTCGCCTACACCTCCGTCTACGGACACACGAAGCAGGCGGTGGAGCTTCTCGTAGAGAAGCTGAAGGCGAAGGGCTGCCCGAAGGTCGCCGTCCACGACCTCGCGCGCGGCGATATGGCGGAAGCGGTCGAAGACGCCTTCCGCTACGGCCGCATCGTCCTCGCGACGACCACCTACAACGCCGATATATTCCCGTTTATGAAGGAGTTTATCCACCACCTGACCGAGCGCAGCTTCCGCAACAGAACGGTCGCGCTTATCGAAAACGGCAGCTGGGCGCCGCTCGCCGCGAAGACGATGCGCGCGATGCTCGAGGGCTGCAAGGATATCTCCTTCACCGAAACGACCGTACACATCACCTCCGCGCTGAACGAAACGAGCAAGGAACAGATTGAATCGCTCGCGCAGGAGCTCTGCCGCGACTACCTCGCGCAGCGCGACGAGACCGCGAACAAGAACGACCTTACCGCGCTCTTCAAGATCGGCTACGGGCTCTACGTCGTGACCTCCAACGACGGCAAAAAGGATAACGGCCTCATCGTCAACACCGTCACGCAGGTCACCAACACCCCCAACCGCGTCGCCGTGACGATCAACAAAGAGAACTATTCCCACCACATAATCAAGCAGACCGGTATTATGAACGTCAACTGCCTCTCGGTCGAGGCGCCGTTCAAGGTCTTCGAGGACTTCGGCTTCCGCAGCGGCAGAAACGTCGACAAGTTCGCGGACTGCGAGCCGCTCCGCTCGGATAACGGGCTCGCCTTCCTGCCGAAGTACATCAACTCCTTTATGTCACTTAAAGTCGAGCAGTACGTCGACCTCGGCACTCACGGGATGTTCATCTGCTCGATAACCGAGGCGCGCGTCATATCCGACAGGGAAACCATGACCTACACCTACTATCAGGAAAAGGTCAAGCCGAAGCCGCAGACGGAGGGCAAAAAGGGCTTCGTCTGCAAGATATGCGGCTACGTTTACGAAGGCGACGAGCTGCCGGACGATTTCGTCTGCCCGCTGTGTAAGCACGGCGCCGCCGACTTTGAACCGATAGCGTAAAGCGTGTATTTTCGGCCCTTTGCGGCTTGTCGTCGTCGGCGGGCAGACAGCCCTGCCTTCCTCCTTCCGCGCCGCAAATCATCCGAAAATCCCTCGCTTTTAGTGAGCGCATCCGTAGGGGCGGTCCCGACCGCCCGCGCATTCAAGCTGAAACAATATGTGAAAAAACCGCCTCACGATTGTGAGGCGGTTTTCTTTTGTTTTTGTCCGTTTCTTATTTCGCGTCGACTATCTTCGCCAGAAAAACTCTGCAGTCATGCGGGGCGACGCGTTCGTTCATATACTCCCTGCGCACGCCGATCTCCTCGCCGGTGAAGGCGTCGGTCAGCGCCAGCCCCTTGCCGGAGGAGGCGGGGATACCGATATCCTCGAAGGCGAGCCATGTGCCGATGCCTTCCTCATCGCTGAGATTCGTGAACATTATCGCGATTTCGTTATCCGAGAGCAGACGGACGTAGACGTTGTTCTCGTCCTTCTCGGTGTGAACGGCGATGAAGGGCGGGCGGCACGCGGGATCCTGGTTGATGCGTATCATCCGGGGATTCGTCAGCAGCTCGCGGGTGAAATCGTTCATGCTGCGTACGTCGCAGCCGATCATAAGCGGCGAGGCGAACATGCACCAGAGCGCGAACTCGGTGCGGTATTCGATATCCGTGCAGCCGGTCAGTCCGGCGTTGCCGCGCGCGTACATCCCGACGGTCAGCATGTCGATGTCGTTGAAGCAGCCGCCGCCGTTATGCGAGAAGTTGTTTATCTGACTTAAGAATATCTGCTTGTAGCACTCGTAGGAGTCGTGGATGTCGCCGGTCGAGCGGAACATTCCCGCGCCGGTGGAGCGTATCCAGTCGTGAACGCCGTCCATGCCCCAGTTGCAGGCGGAGAGGAGTATGTCGCGCCCCGTTGCCTGCAGCGCCAGGCTCATCCTTCGGTAGAGCAGGTGGGAGGGCGCGGCGGCCGGCTTGTAGCAGGTGTCGTATTTCAGGAAGTCCGCGCCGTATTCCGCGAAGGTCTCGGCGTCGAGGAATTCGTGGTCGAAGGAGCCGGGGAAGTCCGCGCAGGTGCGCGTTCCGATGCAGGAATACATACCGAACTTCAGCCCTTTTGAATGGACGTAGTCGCTGACCGCCTTCATTCCGTTCGGGAACTTGACGTGATCGGGCAGTATCTTGCCGGTGACGGGATCGCGCTGTCTTTCGCTCCAGCAGTCGTCTATGACGAGGTATTCGTAGCCCGCGTCGCGCAGGCCGGTATCGACCATGGCGTCGGCGGTTTCGCGTATCAGCGATTCGTCGATCTTGTCGGCGAAGGTGTTCCAGGTGTTGAAGCCCATGGGCGGGGTTTTCGGAAACATGGCTTTCCCTCCGTTCCTCTCGGCGTTTTATTTCACGGTCTCGTCGTCTTTCGGCGCGAGCTTGCTGTTTTCGATAGCGAAGCGGCAGACCTCGTCGACGGTGGTGAAGGCGAGGGCGGTGTAGGTATCCGCCGCGCCGTAGTAGATCGCAATCCTGCCGGTGTCGGCGTCCGCGAGCGCGGCGCAGGGGAAGCAGACGTTCGGCACCATACCGCTGACTTCATAGGGCATTTCGGGCGTGAGAACGTAGTCGGACGCTCTGTAAAGCACCTTCCACGGCTCGTTCTTGTCAAGTATGGCGACGCCCATTGAATAAACGTAGCCGTTGCAGGTGTTGCATACGCCGTGATAGAAGGTCAGCCAGCCGAGGTTGGTCTCTATCGGTATCGGGCCGGCGCCTATCTTCATATCCTGCCACCAGCCGTACGCCTTGTTGCTCATCACCTTGCGGTGTCTGCCCCAATATATCATATCGGGGCTTTCGCTGATATAGATATCGCCGAAGGGGGTGTGACCGTAGTCGCTCGGGCGGGAGAGCATATAGAACTTGCCGCCGATTTTCCTCGGGAAGAGCACGCCGTTGCGGTTCGGCACGAGGAAGGCGTTGTCGAGGCGGGTGTATTCCTTGAAGTCGTTCGTCTTCGCGACCGCGATGGTCGGGCCGCCGCCGAAGTCGGTGCACCAGGTTATGTAATAGGTTCCCTCGATTTCAACAAGGCGCGGATCGTAGCCGTAGGCGGAAACGAACTCATCGCCGTTTTCATCCTTCCAGTGTATGTAGTCGGGGTTGATGTCCCAATGGATACCGTCCTCGGAGGTGCCGAAATGTATCTGCGGGAGGATGGCGCGGTTGTCGGCGCGGAAAACGCCGACGAACTTGCCGTCCTTCGGGATAACGGCGCTGTTGAAGATGCGGCTCGCTCTTCCGACGGGATTCCACTGAGTGATGGGATTCTCGGAATAGCGCCACACGGGGAAGGGGTATCCCTCGGGCTTGTTTTGCCAGGGGATGTTCGGGATGGATTTGCCGATGATCTTGATTTCCATAGGTGGTCTCCGTTCTGCCGCTTTGCGGCCGTTTTTTATATTTCGCGCCTTATGACGTCCGAAAGCATGATATAAGGCAGCGAGAAGCGGTTATCGATATAGGATTCCGACGGTGAAGTGACGGTCGTGTCCGGATTAAGTATCGGAATCGAAAGCGTGAGTTTCTTGTTTTGCTCGTAGAGCAAGGCGCCGCAGTCCTCGGCGGCGTTGTGAAGATTCAGTCCGAGCAGCGGCTCGGCGAAGAACAGTCCGCTGCTGTAGTCGGTCTTGCGGCATTCCTCTACAAGATCCGCGATCTGCGGCATCTCAACCGAGGAGGCGTATTCAAGCTCAAGGCGGCGGTGCTTTTTCGACGCGATGAGCCATAGTTTGGCGTTTTTGTCACGTTCGAGGGCGAGGGCGATCGGAAGCATAAGCAGATAACAGCATTCCTTTGAGGAAATGCCCAGAACGCAGTCCGGCAGGAAGGATGAGAAGCTGAATTCGACGCCGGCATGAGAGCAGATCGCTTCTACCGTCCGGCAGCAGTTCGAATAAACGTCGGGGAAGGAGCAGGTGCTTCCGTCGTCATCTTTCTCGCTGATGATACGGTCGGAGATGCCCTTGAGCAGCAGGCGGTTACGCATCAGACGGCAGCATTCACCGTCTATCTCGCCAAGATTCTTCTTCACATATCCGGGAAGCTCATCCTGTATCAAATCGCCGCAGATGTTCATTATCCTGTTGAGGGCGTCGCCGGTAAAGGAGTTGTATGAACTGGCGATAAGACGGAGACTCTCATAGGCTTCGTTACTGTTATCCATATCTTCCTCGCTTTCTCCGCTGTCTATTATGGGTATCTCGGTTTACTGATATACCCGCACGTAGTCGATAATATAGTCCTGAGGCAGCTCGGTCTCTTCGTTCGGGCAGGAGTCCGGACCCCAGTTCTCGAGCGAAGTGTTGAGAATGATGAAGTGAGGCTTGTTGAAGGCTCCCTGCATATCCGGCGTTATCTCCATTCTGTAGAGCTCGTGCTCGTCAAAGAAGAAGGTCATGCCCTCGGCGTCCCATTCGACCGCGTAGACGTGGAAGTCTTCGCAGAGCGGGCGGTCGTTGACGTAGGACTTTTCGCGTCCGCCGTACTGGTCGTGACCGCGCTTCTCATAGGATTCCCAGTGCACCGTGGAGAGCGTTTCGCAGTCGCGGACGCCGGCTCCGCCGGTCATTTCCATAATGTCGATCTCGCCGCAGAGCGGCCAGTCGACGCCATCGAAGAAGTTGGCGCCGAGAGTCCAGAAAGCAGGCCAGAGCGCGCGGCTGCGCGGGAGTTTAGCACGCATTTCAATGCGGCCGTAGAGCCACGCCTTGCGCGGGCCGGTGATGACGCTCGCGGAGGTGTATTCCGCGCCCTCGTAGTTTTCGCGCAGGGTGCGTATCACGAGACAGCCGTTCTCGACGAAGCAGTTTTCGCGGCGGTTGGTGAAGTACTGCGGCTCGCCCTTGCGGAGCATGCCGACCTCCTTCGCCCAGACCTGCGGATCGAGATCGGAGCCGTTGAAGTCGTCTTCAAAAACGAGGTTTGTATATTTCATATCACGCCTCCTGATAAACGCGGACGTAGTCTATAACGTATCTCTGCGGCAGGTCGGTCTCTTCGTTGGGGCAGGTGTTCTCGTCCCAGTTCTCGAGCGCAGTGTTCAGCAGGATGTAGTGCGGCTTGTCGAAGGAGCCCTGCATGTCGGGGGTTATATCGCATTCGTAAATCACGGTGTCGTCGAAGTACCATACGAACTTCTCCTTCGTCCATTCGACCGCGTATACGTGGAAGTCTTCGCTGAGCTCTCTGTCATAGGTATAAACGCCGTTGGAGGTGCCGCCGCTTTCGCGGTGCTCGCCGGTCTCGGCGGAAAGCCAGTGGAGCGTGGCGATCGTCTGCCTTTCGCGGAGCTCGGTGCCGCCGAGCTTTTCCATAATGTCGATCTCGCCGCAGAGCGGCCAGTTGACCTCGTGGATATTCGTGCCGAGCGTCCAGAACGCCGGCCATACGCTGCGGCTGCGGGGGAGCTTTGCGCGCATTTCGAAGCGGCCGTAGGTCCATGCGTGGGAGAACTCCGTCGTCACCTCGGCGGAGGTGTACGGCGCGCCCTCGTATTCCTCGCGGAGCGTCTGAATGACGAGGCAGCCGTCTTCGATGAAGCAGTTTCTGTCCTCTTTGGTATAATACTGCGGCTCTCTGTTGCGGATAAGGCCGGTATCCTTGTGCCAGACCTTTTCGTTGAGCTTCGGCTCGTTGAAATCGTCCTCGAAGACGAGCTTCCAGTTGCTCATATTATCGCTCCTTCGTTTTGTTTATGGGAATATTCTATCATATCGAAGCTGTAAAAATCAATAGCATTCGACATATATCGACAATTATTTGAGCTCGACGACGGTGACGCCGTGCTCGCCCTCGCCGTAAGTGCCGGGGCGGTAGCTCTTGACCGCCTTGTGCGAGCGCAGATAGACGGCTACGGCGGCGCGGAGCGCGCCCGTGCCTTTGCCGTGGATTATCGTGAAGTTCTTGACCTTGTTCATCACGCAGCTGTCGATGAAGGAGTCAAGCTCGATCTCCGCCTCCATCGCGGTCTTGCCGCGAACGTCTATTTCGAGTTTCGCCGGCGTTTCAACGCGCACGACGGAGGTGCCGCCGGCGCTCTTAGGCTTGCTCATGCTGCCCTCGAGCAGGCGCAGGGAGGACTGGTCGATTTTCATCTTGACGTTGCCGACGATGACGGTCAGCTTGCCGTTCTTATCGGGCAGGGACTGCACCGTGCCGTTGCGGTTGACGTCGGTGACGAAGACGGAGTCGCCGACCTTGAGCGGACGCGGCAGCTCGTAGTGGTCGTTGACCGGCTTGCGCTCCGCGATCTCGTTTTCGAGCTTGTTAAGGCCGGTGTTGGCGGCGAGTTTCGCGTCGAGTATCTTTTTGCGGACCTCCTCGTCGTCAAGCTCGCGCGCGAGCTTGTTAAGGCGCTCCATTATCGCGGCGACCTCCTTGCGCGAATCGTCGAGCAGGCGCTCTTTTTCCTTTTCCGCGTCTTTCAGCAGCGCGTCGCGCGTGCGCTCGAGGCCGAGGTATTCCTGCTCGGCTTTCGCTTTGCGCGCGCTCGCCTGGCGTAGAAGGTCGTTGGCGTGCTCCTTCTCCTTTTCCGCCGCCTGCCGCGCCGTTTCGAGCTTGGAGATGACCTCCTCGAAGCGGGAGTTGTCGGCGGAGATAAGCTCGCCTGCGCGTGCGATAACGCCGCCGTCGAGTCCGAGGCGTTCCGCTATCGCGAAGGCGTTGGACCTGCCGGGCACGCCGATGAGCAGGCGGTAGGTGGGCTTCAGCGACTTGACGTCGAATTCGCAGGAGGCGTTTTCGACGCCCTCGGTGTTCAGAGCGTACTGCTTCAGCTCCGCGTAATGCGTCGTAGCGGCGAGCGCCGCGCCCGTCGCCTTGACCTTTTCGAGTATCGCGATGGCGAGCGCCGCGCCCTCGACCGGGTCGGTACCCGCGCCTATCTCGTCGAAAAGCACCAGACTGTCGCGGTCGCAGCAGTCGAGTATCGCGATTATGTTCTTCATATGCGCCGAGAAGGTGGAGAGCGACTGCTCTATCGACTGCTCGTCGCCGATATCCGCCATCACGCTCGTGAAAAAGGCCGCCTTGCTGTTTTCGGAGACGGGTATATGCAGCCCGCACGCCGCCATCAGCGAAAGCAGGCCGAGCGTTTTCAGCGCGACGGTCTTGCCGCCGGTGTTCGGGCCGGTGATTATGAGCGAGGTGTACGCGCCGCCGAGCCGCACGTCTATCGGCACCGCCTTGCCCTTCGGTATCAGCGGATGCCGCGCCTTTACGAAGTCGATTATCCCGTCTGCATTCAGCTCGGGCTCGCGTCCGTCAAGCTGGAACGAAAGCCGGCCGCAGGCGAAGGCGAAGTCGAGCATGATTATATTCTTGTATGTCGAACGTACCGAACCCGCCGCCGCGGCGACGAGCGCGGAAAGCTCGGCGAGTATGCGCGCGATCTCCTTCTGCTCCTCCGAGCGAAGTACGGCGAGCTTGTTGTTAGCGTCGACCGCCGCCATCGGCTCGATAAAGTAGGTGCCGCCGCTTCCGGAGGTGTCGTGCACGAGACCGGGGAACTCGCCGCGGTACTGCGCCTTGACGGGTATGACGTATCTGTTGTCGCGCACGGTGATGAGCGCCTCCTGCAGATACTTCTGCTTGTCGGGCGACATTATTATCTTCTGCAGCGAAACGCGGAGCTCCTCCGCGACGGCGCGGCTCTTGCGCCTTATCGAGAGCAGCTCGGGGCTCGCGTTGTCCGCGATCTCCTCGGGCGAGAGTATCGCGGAGACGATGCGTTCCTCGAGGTCGGCGTTCGGAACGACTCCGTTGAAGAATTCGCTCAGGCTGTCGCCGCCGGTCTTTATGTTCTTACGGTAGGCGACGACGCGTTTGGAGACCTTGAGCACGTCCGCGACGGTCAGCAGGTCGCCGGGCGAAAGCGAGCCGCCCTGCTCTGCGAGGAGCAGCAGGCGTTCGATATCGCGCAGTCCGCCGAAATCGAGTCCGCCGTAGTGCGTGATGAGCCCGACCGCGTCGGTCGTGCGCTTCATCCTTCTGCGCGCGCCCTCGAGCGTGCCCGCGGGCTCGAGGGCCTCGGCGAGCGCGGCGCTTTCTTCGCACTGGCACTCCTTTGCGAGCATATGCCTTATCTGCGGAAGCTCGAGCGATTCGTATGATTTTACGCTGTAATCCATATTATTCCAGCCCCTTGTAGAAGTCGAGGGCAGGGAAGCCCCTGCCGCATTGAGCGAGTAGGTATTTTTCGGCAGTCTGCCCCAGAAGGAGCAGGTTTTCGCCGCCGAGCGAGAAGGAGAAAACGCGCCCCGCCTCCGCGGAAACGACGTGCCGCATCGCGAGCAGAACGGCGGGCGTCACGGCAGTCATTCCGGATGCGGATTCGCGGCAGCCGTCGCAGCGGAGCGCTCCGCTGGTAAGGTCGAGCCACGCGATCCCCTCGGGCGGGAAGTCGGGCCTGCCGCACTTCTCGCAGTCGCCGAGCAGGGGAGCGTAGCCGAGTATCGCCGCGAGGCGAAGCTCGAAGCAAGCCTTTATAAGTTTCAGCGGCTTTTTGCCTTCGGCGGCGAGGTGGAAGCAGTTGAGCACGAGCGGGAGTATATCCGCCGTCTCGGCGTATTCGTCGAGCAGGGAATATACGACCTGCGAAATGTAGGAGCAGAGCGCGACGACGGAGATGTCCCTCCGCAGCGCGAAAAAGCCCTCGGCAAGATCCGCGGAGTTTAGCGAATAGCGCTCCCGCGACTTGTAGAGGGTGAACTCAGAGTAGCAGAAAAGTCTCGCGCCGGAGTTTCTGCTCCTCGGATTGAAGATGCCCTTCGTCCAGACGCGGATCACTCCGCGGTCCTCGGTGAGCAGCGTGATGACGCAGTCGCCGTCGGACACCTTCTGTTCACGGATAACGAGCCCCTTGGTTTTCAGCGTCATTGAGTATCGAACATCCCTATCGAGTTTATGAATCCGGCTCTGTTGCGCCAGTTTTCCTTGACCTTGACGCGCGTCTGCAGGTTGACCTTGCAGCCGAAGAACGCTTCGCAGTCGATACGCGCGGCGGTCATGGTCTTCTTTATCAGCGAGCCGTTTTTGCCTATGATTATGCCCTTGTGGCTGTCCTTTTCGCAATAGATTATCGCGGAAATATCGAGTATGCCGCTGTCACGCGTCGAGAACTGCTCGATCTCGACGGCTATCCCGTGCGGGATCTCGTGGTCGAGCGAAAGCAGCAGCTTTTCACGTATAAGCTCGGCGGCGATAACGCGGTCGGGCTGGTCGGTAACGGCGTCGTCAGGGAAAAAGTGCGGCGACGGCACGGCGAACTTTTTCAGCTCCGCCTTCAGCTCGTCGACTCCCTCGCCGGTCTCGGCGCTGATGGGGAGGACGGCTTCGAAATCGAACTGTCCGGAAAGCTCCGCGATGACCGGAAGCAGCGCTTCCTTTTCGCGCAGCGTGTCTATCTTGTTGACGCAGAGTATGACCGGTACGCCGCTTTTCTTCAATCGCTCAAGGAACTCGCCGACGGGCGAAAGCCCCGCGCCCTGCGGCTCGCAGAGGAGCAGCGCGGCGTCGACTCCGGAGGCGGCCTCGCCGACCGTCTTTATCATACCTTCGCCGAGCAGGGTGCGCGGCTTGTGGATGCCGGGAGTGTCGAGGAAGACGAACTGCGTTTCGCCCTCGGTGACGACTCCGGTCACTCGGGTGCGCGTCGTCTGCGGTTTTGGGGAAACGATGGCGATCTTTTCGCCGACCATCCTGTTGAGAAGCGTGGACTTGCCCACGTTCGGCACGCCGAGTATCGCGGCGAAAACGCTCTGTGTCATATTACTTTTCCTTTCTGTGTCTTCCGGCGAGCGCGACGAAAACGACCGCTCCGGCGAGCGCGGCGGCGAAGACCGCTATCGCCCACGGGTACGCCTTGAAAAAGGCGAGCGCGGCGTCGACGCGCGCCTTGCGGAAGAAGATGATCCCGCCTCCGACGGCGGCGAATATCGCGGCGGCGAGAACTCCGCCCGCGGCGGCGTCCTTCGCGCGTCTTGTCTGCTCGTTTCGCTCGGTGCCGACGCGGTCGAGCGTGCGCTCTATAGCGGTGTTGTGCGCCTCAGCGGAGATAACGAGCCCCATAAGTATGACCGCGGCGAGCCATTCGTAAGGCTCGATGCCGCATACGAAACCGAAGAACGTGACGAAAACGCAGAAGCAGATATGCACGCGCATGTTACGCTCGCGCAGTATCGTCTCCGCGAGTCCGCGGAAGGCGTATCCGAATGAGGCGAAAAACTTTTTCACGGCGTTTCTCCTTTGCGTTTCAGTCTCTCGGCGCGATGTCTTTGAGTATAAGCTCCTCCCGCGCGCGCATCTTTGCGCGGTCGGATTCCTCCTCGTGGTCGTAGCCCATCAGGTGAAGCATCGAATGAACCGTCAGGAAGGCGAGCTCGCGCTCGTATGAATGCCCGTACTCCTTCGCCTGCGAATAGACGCGGTCGCGGTTGAGCACTATGTCGCCGAGCTGGCGCGGAGTTCCGACTTCGTCGAATAGGGGGAAGGAGAGCACGTCGGTCGTCGCGTCCTTGCCGCGGTAGTCGCGGTTCAGTTCGCGGACGCGTTCGCTCTCCGTGACGAGCACGGAAACTTCGTATTCGCCCTTCAGCCCCTCCGCTTCGGCGGCGGCGCGGCAGCATCCGCGTATCAGCGCGCAGGGCGCTTTTACGCGGTAAAGGCGTTTTTCAAAATCCATACAGACCTTCAGCTTCATTCTTCTTCGCTCCTGACGCGGCGGCGCGGGCGCGACTGAGCCTCCGCGTCCGCCTTTTCGTATGCCTTGATTATGCGCTGCACGAGCGCGTGGCGCACAACGTCCTTCTCGGTGAAGCGGCAGATCTCGAGGTCCTCGATGCCGCCGAGTATGCGCATCGCGTGCACGAGTCCGCTCTTCTTTCCGGCGGGCAGGTCGATCTGGGTGATGTCGCCGGTGATGACCGCCTTCGAGCCGACGCCGAGGCGGGTGAGAAACATCTTCATCTGCTCGCGTGTGGTGTTCTGCGCCTCGTCGAGAATTATGAAGGCGTCGTCGAGCGTGCGCCCGCGCATATACGCCAGCGGCGCGACCTCGATGTTGCCGCGCTGCAGGTAGATGTTGTACGCTTCCACTCCGAGCATATCGAAAAGCCCGTCGTAGAGCGGACGCAGGTAGGGATCGACCTTGTTCTGCAGGTCGCCGGGCAGGAAGCCGAGCTTTTCGCCCGCTTCGACCGCGGGGCGTGTGAGGATGATGCGGTTGACCTGCTTGTCGCGGAACGCCTGCACCGCCATCGCGACGGCGAGGTAGGTCTTGCCGGTGCCGGCGGGGCCGACGCCGATGACGATAGTATTCTTCTTTATCGCGTCGATATAGCGCTTCTGGCCGAGCGTCTTCGCCTTGATGGGCTTGCCCTTCGCGGTGACGCAGACGCAGTCGCCGTTCATCGTCCTGAGCTTGTCCGCGCCGCCTTCGTCGACGACGGAGATGACGTAGCGTACCTCCTGCGCGGTGATGTTCTCGCCTCGCGCGGTGAGCATCAGCAGGTGCTCGATCACCTTCGCGGCGCGGTCGGCGTTCTCCTCGTCCGCGCCGGTGATCTTCAGCTCGCCGTCGCGGTTTGAAACGCTCACGTTGTAATGCCGCTCAACGAGCTTCATATTCTCGTCGAAGCTGCCGAAAACGCTTATAACGCTTTCCATTCTGTCAACTGCAATGAATCTTTCAGCCAATGTCGGCCTCCCGTTCGATATATATTTCCTTTTCTTTCGCTATGTCCGTTTCGAGCATTAGCTCGATCGTGCAGACCGCGCCGTCCGGCAGGAAGGTCACGCTCTCGGTTTCGGAGACGGCCTCTCCGTCCGCCTTTTCAAGCGCGGCGCGTCTGCGCGCCTCTTGCGAAGCGGCTTCCGCCGCCTGCCGCGGCGTAACGCGTTTCTCTACGGTGACGTATTCGCGGTACTCCGTTTCCTCCGTCCCGACGGGGAGCTCTGCGCCGCCGAAACGCAGACGGTTATTATAAGTCACGGTATCATATTCATTGTAACTCATTTTCGTGAAAAAAGAAAGAGGAATATTCAAATTAAACAGCCGTAGAGCCGTTTTTTTCACGGTATTTCCCGTATATTCCCGTTCCTGCGAAGAATAGGGGATGAAGACCTCGATCTTCACGGGGCAGACGGCGATGCATTCGGCGGCCGCGTGGACGGCTCCCGCCTCGTCGGTCAGCCCGCTGACGAGCAGGTCGCCCGCGGCTACGGAGTCGCCCGCCGAGACGACGGCGTCGCCCTTGAACGCGCTGACGCGCTTTATCGTGCCGCCCCGCGCGGCGACGACGTTGCAGGGCGCGGAAAGCGCGACGGTTTCCGGCGGCGCCGTGCGCTCGCGCACCTCCACGGAGGCGCGGCTACCGCGCAGGTTGACCGCGAGCCAGGAAAGCTCCGGCAGGGCGATAAGCGCGTTCTGCTCGGCGGCGATCAGGTCTATATCGCTTTTGAAGGCGCCGGGATAGATCCCCTGCCGCCCCAGCTCGGACAGTATCTCGCCCTCGCTGACTTTCGTGTTTCCGCTGACGTCCGTCACCCAGATTGAACGCGACAGCAGCGCGAGAAGGAACGCCGCCGCGACCGCGCCGGCGATAAGCCCGTTCCTGCGCCTGCCCCTGCAGAAGAGGAAGGGCAGACCGAACTTGCGCTCGACGCGCATGCGGCAGCCGTTGTTTTTCGCGTGCCTGCGCAGACGGCGGTAATCCCGCGCGTCGACGTAGGCGCAGACGCCGCCCTCGACGGCGTGAACGTCGCGGACGGAAACGCCGTCCCGCGCAGCGAGCGTAACGACGCGCTCGGGGCAGCCGCCGCGCAGAGAAAACCTCACGAAGCCGCGCAGGCGGCGAAGCAGTTTTGCTACCGGCATTTCTCTTCCTCCGTAAAATCCACCCCGTCGATGCAGCCCTTTATCATCGCGCTGCCGTTGCCGAGCGAACGCAGCTCGAGGCCGCTCCCGCGCACGCGGACGCGCGGCCGGCCGGTCAGAGTGATGCTCTCGGCGTCGTATTCCGCTACGCCGCGGCAGCCCTCCACGAGCGCGGATCTGCGCCCGAGCTCGACGCGCACGCCGGCGGGGGAATCCGGCTCCGTGTCTCCGGCGAAGCGGAACTTCGCTTTCGCGGCGTATTTCTTCATGATTCGGCTCATCTTCATTTCTTTTCACCCGTGAAATAAATATGACCGCGCCGGCGCAATAATGCGGGCGAACGCGGCATATTATCGTGTGAGGAGTGAGGATATGAATGCGGTTTTGAGAGCGAAAAAGCGAAGAAAACTCGCGGCGCTGCTCCCGGCGGCGCTGACGCTCGCGCTGCTGGCGTTCCCTTCGCTCGCGGCGGCGGGCGCGGCGCGGGGACTGAAGCTCTGCGGAACGCTCGTTCCGGCGCTGCTGCCGTTCATGACGCTGTCGGCGTGGGCGAGCGGCGCGGGCGCGTTTTCCGGAGGAAAGCTTACGGGGAAGCTGACGCGTGCGCTTTTCGCGCTTCCGCCCGCGGCGGCGAACGCTATACTTTCCGGCTGGCTCTGCGGCTATCCCGCGGGAGCGCGCGCGGCGGCGCGGGAGTACGAGGCGGGCGCGCTGACGAAGGCGCAGGCGGAGCGCCTGCTGACCTTCTGCGCCTGCGTTTCGCCTTCGTTCGCGGTCGGCGCGGTCGGCGTTTCGCTTTTCGGCAGCGCCTACGCGGGCTTCTGCATATACGCGGGCGCGGTTATCTCCTGTCTGCTGATCGGCGTCGCAGGCAGGTTTTTCGCGAAAAAAGAACCGCCGCGGAAAGCGGCGGCGGTGAAATATGAGTCCGGCTTCGCGGAGGCGGTGGCGGACGGCGCGGAAAGCATGCTGAAGATCTGCGCGCTGACGGTGCTTTTCGGGGCGTTGATCGGAGTCGCGGATGGTACGGCGCTCGGCGGTCTCTCCGCGCGCGCCGCGTCGGCGGTGAAGCTCGCGCTGGAGCTGACGAACGGGAGCGCGGCGGCGGCCGTTTCGGGCGGGTTCGCGCTCTGCGCCGCGGGCGCGGGCTTCGGCGGCTTGTGCGCGCTCTGCCAGTGCGCCGCGCTGACACGGACGGAAGGGGAGCGGCTGAACGTCGCGCCCATGCTCGCTTCGCGCGTGGCGCACGCCGCGCTTACGGCGCTTTTCGCTTCGCTGCTACTGCGGCTTGACGGCCGCGCCGTCGGCGCGTTTTCGACGCTGTCGGACGGCGTCCGCGCCGTGCCGAAGGTGGATAACGTCCCCGCCGCCGTCGTGCTGCTCATGCTCTCCGCGACGGTGCTGATGAAGGCGTACTCGAAAAGCAAAGGGATATAGAAAGTCCCGCTGCTTGCAGCGGGACTTTCTGGCACGCCCGGCGGGATTCGAACCCACGACCTTTTGGTTCGTAGCCAAACACTCTATCCGGCTGAGCTACGGGCGCGTATTCGGTTTTTTCCGAACTCCGAGGATATATTCTAGCACTTACCGCCCGAGATGTCAAGCATATTTTTACTTTTGTTTTCGAGATTGCATTTTTCGCGCGGATATGATAGAATAACACCATCAAATACGGGAGGCCGCCATGGACGCGAAAGAAAAAACCTTCATCATAATCTACCCGATACTCGCCATCGCTTCGGTCGGCTGCGCGGTCAAATGCTTTATCGACGGGCGCCTCGCCGCGGGTATCGCGCTCTGCGTTCTCGCGGTCGGTATCGCGCTATTCTCGATATTCCGCAAAAAGCTTTTCAAAGAAGACGAATAACGACAGCAGGAGAAGCCGCGATATGAAAATCCATATAATAGGCGGGCCGGGAAGCGGGAAGACCTACCTCGCGAAAAAGCTTTCTGCTCAGCTCGGCATACCGCACCACGACCTCGACGAACTGCAATGGGATAACGAAGCGGAAGGATACGGCGTTAAGCGCGATCCGCGGGAGCGTGACGCGCTGCTCGGCGGCATACTGCGGAACGACGGCTGGATCATCGAGGGAGTTTATTACAAATGGTGCGGCCGCTGCTTTGAAGAAGCGGACGAGATATACCTGCTCAGCGTTCCGCGGCACAAATACAGATACCGCATCATCCGCAGATATATCCGCCGCAAGCTCGGCATTGAAAAAGGCAAAAAGGAAACGCTCGGCTCGCTGCGGAAGCTTCTGAAATGGGCGGATAAGTTTCAACGCGAGAACCTCGCCGAAATCATAAAGATGCTCGCGGCGTATCCGGAAAAGGTCAGAACGCCGCAATAAAACGTTCAAAAATACATATTTTTCACGCGCCTCCTCGGGATAACGGTTTCGTTTTTACACAGAATAGAAACGAAACTACCGAAGGAGGTCGTTTTATGAAGGGTACGATCAAAGGAGCCGCCGCGGGCTTCGCCGCCGGAGCCGCAATGGGCATGGTCGGCGGACTGATGCTCAAGAAGAAGCCGAAGATGAACAGCATCAAGAAATCCGCGGGCAAGGCGCTCCATGCGGCGGGCAACTTCGTCGAGAATATGCCGAAGTGGTAAATGCTTCCGCGCATAAGCGGCGCCGTCGTGGCAGATAATACTACCGACGGCGAAAAAGAATAAGTTTTGCGTTTGCGTGTTTCGCCGCCCGCCCCCGTCCGTTGACAGACGGGGGCGTTGTTATGCGCGGTATCTGCCGCCGCAGGGGCGATCTCAATCGCCCGCGGCTCCCCTGTGCAAGGGGAGCTGTCGCCGCAGGCGACTGAGGGGTTGTATCTGTGGCGCAGCCGCAATACCACTATGCGGAGCGTAATACCACTGCGAGCAATATCACTATCGCGTCAGCGATAGTACCACTCCCGCCGACAAAGTCGGCGCGGATCATCAAGCCGCCGGTTATACAACAAAAAGCGCCCGCGAATTCGCGGGCGCTTTTTGAAAACGTATCCGTTTATCTGTTATCTCTCCACGCCTGCAGGAACGCGTCGTAGTTCTCCTTCGGCGTGGCGTAGACTACGGCGTTGGAATTGCCGAGCACGAATGGGCTGCCCTTTCCCTGCGCGATAATGTCCGCGGTGGAGGCGTAGACCGCCTCCGGCGCGCCGGAAAGCATCAGCCCGCAGTCGACGTTGCCGCAGAGGCAGAGCTTGCCTTCCAGCATTTCGCGCAGTCCGCCGACGGTTATTCCGGCAATCGGGTCGAGCGCCTGCAGGGCGTTGACTCCGGTCTCGACCGCTTTGTCTATTATCGGCATTATGTTGCCGTCGGTGTGGAATATCGGGATCAGCCCGAGCTCTTTGACTCTCGCGCTCCATCTTTTCGCGAAGGGCATAAAGAACTCTTCGAGCTGCTCGGGGTTGAAGTAGGGCGCGCGCGCGTCGGAAAGATCGCTCGGCAGGTAGACGAACTCCGCGCCGGCGTCCGCCATCCGCCCGAGCTGCTCAAGCCCGTTCGTAAGCATATTCTCCGCGCGCTCGACTATTTTTTCGGGCGCGTCGTACATCATATACGAAAAGTCCATATATTCCTCGTTGTCCGGCATCGCCAGGCAGCAGCTGTTGCCGCCGCCGACGAGGAAGTCGGGCTCCAGCTCGCGCAGGAAGCGTATCAGCTTCAGCCGCGCGTCCTCCGGCAGCGTGTAGGGACAGTCCCACGGCATATCCGGCACCGAAACGGCGCCGAAGCCGAGCTCCTGCCCGACCTTCGCCATTATCTCCGCGTCGCGCTTCAGCGCGTCGTCCTTTTCGCCGTCCGGCAGCGCGAGGAAGTCGCCGCCGAAAACCGCTTTTTCGTCGGAATACTTGTTCCAGAGGTGGAAGTGCAGCTCCCACAGCGGTACCTTCTCCGGCACGCCTTTGTTGAACGCGATCCGCGCGTATTCTTTTTCGCTCATATCATCACCCCAAAACTCCGCCACGAGGGTGGAGTTTGAATAAAAAACATGTTTGATTAAACGCCGTAATCTCTCCGCGCGATATGCAGCGTTATCCGAGCGTGCCCGGGTCGGCGAGCTTCGCGGCGACGCGGAGTATCGCAAGCGCGTCGGAAACGGTGACGTGGCCGTCGCCGTCGGTGTCGCCGATCCTGATTGCGTCGTCGGTTTCCTCGGCGAGCTTCGCGGCGATGCGCAGCGCGGCGAGCGCGTCGGAAACGGTGATTTCTCCGTCGCCGTCGAAGTCGCCCTTGAGAGAGGAAGCGCCGGATTCAACGAACATTATCAGCAGAGTGATGGATTTGTAATCCTTTTCCACCGTGAACTCGATCGATTCCGGAGCGTTACCGTTGAATTCTTCATATTCTAACGGCTCTTCGAAGGCGCCGAGACTGCCGGATACCGAAAGGAGCAGGGTTTCATGGCCGGCGTCGGGATAGAAGGTGACGTTCAGCGTGATCTCCGTGTCGGTTTCGTAGACTACCTCATAAGACGCGGTGCCGCCGCCGTCCGTCGAGACGATAATCGGCGGCGTGTCAACCGCGGAAACGGCGACGGGAAGCGCCGCGACTATGATGAGCGCGAGCGCGAGTGAAAGCAGTTTTTTCATAACGATACCTCCTTGAATGATTATCTTCTGAAGCTGCGTCTGTAATTCGTTTTAGCGCTTCTGCGCCGGCGGAAAGTGGTGCGGTGTCTGTTGCTGCGCGAATGCCGGATAATCATAAAGACGATGAAGCCGATCAGCGCGGCGAGAAGCACGAAGAAGATTATCAGCACCGGCGTTGACGAGAAGAACGCGCCGATGTTCGTGAAGATGAATGAGAAGAAGTTGCGGTCGACGCTCTCGTAAACGACTACGGCGCCTGTGGCGAGCTCGACGACGCCGTCTTCGTCGCGGTAGAAGAACTTAGCCGTGCCCGCGGGATCGCCCTTCGCGACGGGCGCGTCGAGGTGGTCGGGTATGTCGACGGAGACGAGCAATCCGGTAGCAGTGCCGTCCTCGTTGTCGTGATTGACGGTCGTATCCGCGCCGTTAGGCATGACCGCGTAGACGTCCTCTTCGACGGAGAGGGTCACGTAGTCGTGGTTCCATGCGTAGCGGAGCTTCGTCTCGAACTGTGCGCCTTCGGTCGTGCCGACCTTGACGACGGAGAGGTTGTCGAAGCACCACTTATAGATTTTTCTTGTGTCGGGAAACGCCTGGTTAACTCCCTTTTCCGCGGCGGCGCCGAAGACGAGACAGAGGTATTCGTCCTCTCCTTTCTTTGCGGTGCTGACGAGGCATCGCCCGGCGGGAGTCGTCGTGCCGGTCTTACCGCCGGTGGCGTATTTGTAGTAATTCGGATCCGAGCCGATGAGCAAAAGGTTGGTGGTGGAGAAGGTCTTTTCCGGGCGGTTGCCGTAAGCCGGTCTCTTCGTCTGCTTCATGTCGAAGAACTCGACAAAGGCGGGATTCTTCAGCGCGTAAAGCGCGATGGCGCCCATATCGCGCGCCGTAGTGTAGTGGTTCGCGTCGTGTACGCCGCTGGAGTTGACGAAGTGAGTGCCGGTGCAGCCGAGCTCGTCGGCCTTGGCGTTCATAAGCTCCGCGAACGCCTCCTCGGAGCCGGAAACGCGCTCCGCAAGCACGGTCGCGGCGTCGCAGGCGGAGCAGACCATAAGCAGCTCGAGAAGCTTGCGCACCGTGAGCTGTTCGCCGGCGATGAGTCCGGCGTTCGAGTGGTTGATAGTATCGACGCGGCTGAGCGCGGAATGCGTTACTTCGACTTCTTCCTCGAGGTCGGTACAGTTCTCGATAACGAGTATCGCTGTAAGCACCTTCGTTATCGACGCGGGGAATACCGTTTCGTCGGGCTTGACGCCGAACACCTCGACTCCGGTGTTGAGGTTGATGACGAGCGCGTGCTCGGAGGAGAGCTCGAGATCCGGCTTTTCATAAAGCGCGGCGTTCGCGTTGAACGCGGGCACCGCCGTTAAAAAGCACAGTACCGCGGCGAACAATACACAAAAAAACCTCTTGCACATTCGCGTTTCCTCCATTATAATAGCACTGAACGGCAATAATAGCGTTCGGGCAATCGTTTCCGAATACGATTATATCATACCCGACGGATAATATCAATTATAATTTTTGGGAATCAGCCGCCGTGAGGAGTATTTTTATGGAGAATTACAGTCTTGACACCCTCGCCGTCCACGCGGGCTACGACGGGGACGAAACCACGAAATCCGTGGCGGTGCCGATTTATCAGACCGCGGCTTACAAGTTCGACAGCACCGAGCAGGCGCGCTCAATTTTCGAGCTCACGGAGGATGGGTATATCTACACCCGCCTCGGCAACCCGACCGTCGATATTTTCGAGAAGCGCATAGCCGCGCTCGACGGCGGCGTCGGGGCGGTCGCGGCAGCGAGCGGACACGCCGCGATGCTGATGACCGCGCTCTGCCTCTGCAGGCACGGGGATGAGTTCGTTTCTTCGACGGCGATCTACGGCGGCGCGGTCAACCTTTTCGGAGTGACGCTCGGCAATCTCGGGATAAAGGTGCGCTGGGCGGACATCAACGACGCGGAGAGCTTCCGCGCCGCGATAAACGAAAAGACGAAGTTCGTCTTCGTCGAGTCCGTCGGCAACCCGACCGACGCGATACCGGATTTCGCCGCGCTTTCCGCGATCTGCCGCGAAGCTGGAGTGCCGCTCGTCGTTGATAACACATTCGCGACGCCGGCGGTATTCAGACCGAAGGAGGCGGGCGCGGACATAGTCATCTATTCCGCGACGAAGTATATCTGCGGCAACGGCACGAGCATGGGCGGAGTCACCGTCGACTGCGGCACCTTCGATTTCGGAGGCAACCCGCGCTTCCCGCAGTTCAACGAGCCCGACAAGAGCTATCACGATATAGTTTTCAGCGAGAAATTCGGCAGGCTCGCGTTCCTCACGCGGCTGCGCGCGCAGATCCTGCGCGACGTCGGCGCGGCGCTCTCGCCGTTCAACGCGTTTATGCTGACGCTCGGGTGCGAAACGCTTTCCGTGCGTATGCAGCGCCACTGCGAGAACGCGATTGCGGCGGCGGAGTACCTCGAGAAGCACCCGAAGGTCGCTTCCGTCGACTGCCCCGCGCTTGAGAGCAACCGTTACCACGCGCTGCAGCGGAAGTATATGCCCAAAGGGATCGGCGGCACCTTCGCCTTCGAGCTGAAGGGCGGCAGGGAAGCGGGCGCACGCTTCATCGACGCGCTGAAGCTTATTTCCAACGTAGCTAACGTCGGCGACGTACGCTCGATGGTGATACACCCCGCGTCAACGACGCATTCTCAGCTTTCCGCGGAGCAGCTCCGCGCCGGAGGCATAACCGAGGGAACGGTGCGCTTCTCCGTCGGCATAGAGGACATACGGGACATAATCGCCGATCTCGATCAGGCGCTTGACAGAGTATGAAAAACGCATTTATGGAAGCCGCCGTCGCGGAGGCGAAGAAGGCCGCCGCGGAGGGCGAAGTGCCGGTCGGCGCGGTGATAGTGCGTAACGGCGAAATAATCGCGGCGGGACGGAACTCCTGCGAAACGGACGGCGACCCGCGCCTTCACGCGGAGATGGTCGCGATCGGCCGCGCCTGCGAAGCGGTCGGCGGCTGGCGCCTTTCCGACTGCGATATATACGTTACGTTAGAGCCGTGCCCGATGTGCGCCGGCGCGCTGCTGAACGCACGAATACGCCGCATCTACTTCGGCGCCTACGACGCGAAAAACGGCGCCTGCGGTTCCGTCTGCGACGTCGGCGTGATGGGATTCACCCACAAGCCCGAGATTTACGGCGGGATATGCGCCGACGAGTGCGCGGCGGTGCTTTCGGAGTTTTTCGGAGAAAAAAGATAAACGAGCGTTTCAGAGAAGGACGGCATGCGCCGTCCTTCTTTTTTTCTTAACGGAAATATCACAATTTCCTTGCATTTTCGCTTTTTATATGATAAACTCAAATAGTGTATGATATCGGGGCGTATTGTTTCGCTCCGACACGCAGAAATATAAGATTTCGGAGGCAAATTATGAAGAACACCGCGAAAAAGAGTCTGGCGGTACTGCTTACCGCCTGCATGCTGCTCGCCGTTGTCTGCTCGCTCGGAAGCGTGGGCATAATCGCTTCGGCGGCGCACCCCGGCTACTACGAGTTCGTTGAAATGCCCGGTTTCGGCGTCTGGACCGACGAGGAACTGGCGACGCTCTACGAGGAGTATACCGCCGCGCCCGTGCACAGCACGGACAACCTGCCCGAGGGCGTTGACGACGCCGTGAAGTTCACGATCACAAGCGTTGATAAGACCTGGGGATCCGCGACGATAAACTCCGGCAATCTTCGCAACAAGACCACCGCGACGCAGGAACCCGGTTTTTCCTGGGGCGCAATGAGCCTTCCCGGCGGCAAGAGCATCGTCGGTGACAAGAGCTTCGCCGACTGCGACGGCATCTGCTTCTGGGTAGGCGGAGCCGGCGGCAGATACGAGGGCAAGATGAAGATGCAGATGTTCCTCGCGGAATGCAGAGGCCCGTTCTATGACTATAACAAGGGGCTTGACGACGGAACTAACGAGCTCGGCGACGCTCCCATCGGTTACAGATACGAGAGTACCAGCAAGGGCACGGACGCCGACGGCTATATATTCTTTGACTTCGACGAGGACTTCAGACAGGTCGACTGGTGGGCGACCGACGACGACGGTATCAACCAGAGCGTCAGCGTTACGAGCGAAGCCAACCTCAGACCGATTCCCGAAAAGGTCAGAGAGACCATGAACGGCATGACGGTCTGCTTCCTCAACGTCTCCGTCGGAACGCAGATCTACATCGCCGACGTGAAGGGTTACAAGGATACCCGCGTTTTCATCGACAGCCTTGACGACGCGCTCTCCCGTTTCGACTCCCTCAATCCCGACGCGTACACCGAATCCTCCTACGCCGCCGCTACGGACGTCTACCTCGAAGTTATGGATATGCTCGACGTTCCGATCGATAACTACACGCAGGACGAGATCGATTCCGCCGCTCGCAGGCTCAACGCCGTTATCGACGGGCTCGATCCGATGTTCCCCGCGAAGTCTTCGACGGAGATCGCCGGTTTTGAGGTGTGGGACGACGACGATCTGATGGATATGGCCGACGGCGGTTACTGCACCGACGTCGCATATATCGAAGAGACCGAGAACGGCCCCGAAATATGCATCATAAGCACCGCGAGCAGCGGCGCTCCCGATTACGGCTGGAGCCGCTTCATCTCAGCAATCGACGGCGGCGATTACTACGAAGCCGTGAAAAATCCGTTCGGCGCCGACCTGAGCGACACCGCCGGATTATGCTTCCATATAGCGTATGAAGGCGATTATCAGCCCGTCGATATCCAGCTCGGCGTAGGCGTCACCGACGGCCCCTACTTCGTTGCTTACAATCCCGAAGTCACCTTCCCGCAGGCTCCCGAAAGGGAAGGTCTTGTCAGCGCCGCGTGGGCCGCGTTCTATGACGAGGACGACGTTGAGGATATCTACGACTGGCTCGATCAACTCGATTTCTTCGAGCTGCGCCTGCCCGATTCAGCGCAGCAGCAGTTCCGCATCCGCGACCTCTACGCTTACGAGTGGGCGATAAACGACGCGGACTTCGCCCCGAGCGCCGAGGCTGCCGAAACCGCGAGAGCCGAGCTTGAAGAACTCGGCGAAACCAATTACTATCCCGCCGGTTGGGAAGAATACGTCGCCGCGATCGAATTCGCGGAGGCGCTGCCCGGCGTCTACGGCGTGAGCGATGAAGACGTCGCCGCCGCCGTGGAACGCATCGAGAGCGCGAGAAACGCGCTTGTTCCGATCGGCGACGAGGATTACGGCACGCTCAAAGAGCTTCACGAGACCTACAAGGTCGCCAACGCCTTCTGGTACGGCAACTACACCCTTTCCGCGGGCACCAAGCTGAACAGAGCGGTGGACGCCTACGAAAAGGTCAAGGATACCGCCATCAACGCGGAAACGGCTGACAAGCTGCTTGCCGATTTCGGGTCCGCGGTCAGCGGTTTCAAGGCGATCACCCCCAAGGCGGTCAACGAAGACGGCATCTACTCGTTTGAGGACTACACTCCCTTCGATCTCGACTACTGCATGGCGTACCGCTCCTCCGGCGTCGCGTACACGCTGGTCGAGAACTCCGACGGCGTTCAGGCGCTTTCCATGAAGGCGGTCAGAGACATCATCGGAGGCGAAGAGGCCGCGATGAGGTTCTATCCCTTCTATAATAACTACCTTACCCGCCCGCTGAAGAAGGCCGCGCTGGTCGGCGACCTGAGCAAGATCACCGGTTTCTTCTTCGACGTCGAGGTCAACGACCTCTCGATAACGAAGGACGCGTACCTGACCTTCGGCGTGCTCAACCGCAACGCCGAGAAGCCGTTCAACAAGTGCGCCGACGCGATCCGCATCCCCGCGTCCGGCAAGGGCAGGGTATACGTACCGATCAACTCGCTGCTTGCGACTCCGGACGGCAGCACCGGTTCCATCGCGCTGAACAACATCGACGGCTACTATTTTGAGGTCACCGGTTCCGTCGGCGAGGGCTTTGAGATCAAGATCACAAACATCGGCGCGTACACCGGCACGACGAACGCCGTTCCGGGCGCTCCCGAGTTCATCAACGTCGCCGAGGGCGAGAATTACGAAGCCGGCTTCATCCCGCAGTGGACCGACGGCGCGGCAGTCCTTGACGACAACTACTACGTCTTCGGAACGCCGATCGAAGTCAACGGACCGCACACCATTTCCGCCGGCACCGGCGCGAACTACGTCGAGGTCAACTTCACGATTTCCGGCGGCATCGAGCCCCCGGCGCCCGCCGTTAAGAAGGGCGACGCGGACGGCGACGGAGTCATCACCGTCGGCGACGCGCTTGCCGCGCTGCGCGTAGCCGCGAAGCTCGCCGAACCCACTCCCGAGCTGCTTGCCGCCTGCGATATCGACGGCAGCGGCGCCATCGAGGTCAACGACGCGCTTGCGATCCTGCGCGTTGCCGCGAAGCTCGCCGACGAAAGCTCGCTCGGATAAACCGAACCTGACGACAGACAGCCCCGCCGTTTGGGCGCGCAAATTAGGGATACGCCGGTCTTAAAAAGGATCTTTTCGCGCCGGACTGCGTTGAAAGCGCTCGGAATACATACAGTATTCCATCGCGCTTTCGCCTTGTCCGACACAAAAATCTCTCTTTTTAAGATGCGGAGCAGTTTTGAACGA
>JAFZQJ010000021.1 GCA_017620395.1 Clostridia bacterium
GAACATTCTTTACCCGCAATCCACTGGGGATACAGAATGATACGGCCTATGGGGAGCGTTATCAAATCGTTATCAAAAGAGAGATATAAAACCGCAAAATCGTTGTGCCGCAACGGGTTCGGAGTTTCAAAAACTCACTCCCATTCAATAATAACCCTCCTTTCGGAGCGAGTTGTATCAAAAAAGTACGGTCAGACGGCGAAGAAGAGTTTGCGGTAGGCGGCGATATCCGCTTCTGCGGCGGCGATCGCGGCTTTGTCGTGCGCCGCCATCGCGGCGGAGTGTACGGCGGCAAGCTCCGCGTAACGCGGATAATACTCCGCTATGAGAAAGCGCGCGTATTTGACGTAGCGGTACTGCCCCGCGCAGCGGAAGCGTCCGTCTTCCGGACGGCGCTCGACCGCGACGCCGCGCTCATCCTTGAACGCCTGCGGGACGCTCCCGAAATCCTCCGCGAAAACGATCGAGAACTGCAGGTCGAAATAGTCGTAGCCGCAATGGCGCTTCGTGACGTGCGCGTCGGACGCGCCGAGGACGGGGATGCGGTACCCCTGCGCGAGCAGCTCGCCGCGCAGGATCTCCGAGAGGTTGTTGCCGTTGCCGACGTCGTCGTGTCCGCCGAAAAGCTCGAGCACGTCGAAATCGCCGTGCTTCCAGTGGTGGACGAACTCCTCGACCGGCATGAAGTATTCGCCCTCGACGTCCCAGTAGGGGTGCGCCATTACCGCGACTCCGCCCGCATTCCGTATCTCCCGCGCGATGACCGTGCGGAACGCCGTCTCGCGCGCGTCGGAAACGTCGGAAAAGTCGCGTTCGGCGAGCAGCTTATCGATCTGCTCTTCGATATATTCCTTCTTCTCGCGGAGCAGGTTGTTGACGCTGTAATTACCGCCGAAATGGACGATGTGGTAGAAGCTCCCGTCGTTATGGACTTCCTCGCCCTGTATGACGAAAAACGCGTCGGTCAGCGCGGAGACCTGCTCTTTCGCCTCGTAGGACGGCTCGATCCAGCCGTGGTCGGTCAGCGCGATGAAGTCATAGCCCGCGGCGCGGTAGGCGCAGGCGACCTCGAAGGGCGTTCCGCTGCCGTCGCTGCGGCAGGAGTGGCAGTGCGTTTCACACTTGAAGGGGCGCAGCTTCGCGAGATCCTCTTTTATCGAATAGAGGAAGGCGCGGCGCGGCTCCTCCTCGCCGCTTTTCACCTTGAACGAGAAGCGCTGCTCTCCCTCAAAGTATCCCTCGAAGGAGTATAGTCCGCCGCCGAGGTCGTTCATCGGCAGGTAGGGATAGCGTATATCGCCCGACTGGATCCGGAACTCCGGCGAATGCGTGACGGCGTGCTTCTCCATCGGCTGCAGCTTCGCGAAAAGCGGGCCGGGCTCGCCGTTCGTCCGGACGTATATTGTCTGTTTTTCGTCAGCGCGGAAGACGCGCGGGTATATTTCTTTTATCTCAATCCCCATTTTTGCACCTCAATATCCGTAGAATTCGCGGGCGAAGCGCTCGGAGCGTTCGCTCAGACCGCCGAGCAGCGTTTCGGTCTGCGTGTCGGGCGCGCCGTCCGCGGAGTAATCCGCCATAAGCGCCCCCTGCCCGTGGCAGAGCCGCATATAGACGGGGTAAAACTTATCGAGCAGGAAGCGCGCGAACTTCGTCAGTCTGTAGGGGCCGAGGACGAACTCCGGCGCGCAGTCGGTCTTCACGCAGAGGGACCTGCCGGCGCGGATCGCGTTCAGCAGCGCCGCTTCCGAGCGGACGGGCGCGAAAACGAAGGTGTATCCGCCCTTCGCGGGAAGCTTCGGCTCCGCCGCGTAGGTATAGTGCGAGTCGGTCGAGCCGACGACGGGTATCTTCACGCCCTCGGCGCGTACCTCTTCCCACAGCGCGACGGCCGGCTCCATGTCGTAGTCGCGCAGGTCGAGCGCGTCGTAAACACCGTCGCGCAGGAGCTGCCGCGTGACGGCGGGCGGGATGAAGTAGACCTCCTCCCATATCCAGAACGGATGCGCGAGTATCGCGATGCCGCCGAGCTCGCGGGATTTGTTCGCTATCCAGACGCGCCAGGCGTAGTCCTCGCGGTCGATGCCGTCGGGGAGCGAGAGCGTCGGCGCGAGCGCCGCGACCTCGGCTTCCGCTTCGGCTTTGTGCGCGCGGAACCATTCGTTCACGCTGACTTCGCCGCCGATACGTATCGTGTGGACGCGCTCGGTCGGGACGTGGACCTCCTCGCCGAGCAGCATCGTCATCGCAACGGGCGCGGAGCCGAAAACGCGCTTTGCCTTCTCCGACGCGTACGACATGAAGTGGTCGGTCAGCGCGACGAAGTCGTAGCCCGCGGCGCGGTAGTTCGCTACGGTGTGTACCGCGTCCTGCACGCCGTCGGATTCGTAGGTGTGGCAGTGCGTTTCGCCCTTGAAGCAGCGCAGCCCGTAGAGATCCGGCGCGAGCGAATAGACCGCGAGCACCGCCGTGCAGTTATCCGGCCTCTTTTTGCGGCGGTTGTTTATTTCGTAATACGGCGAACGCAGGTCCTCCTCCGGACGGCGCAGGATGATCGTGTGCCGCTGCTCGCCGCGAAAGCGGTGGGTGAAGACAAGCTCGCCCGCTTCGTTCGGCGCGCATTCGTATTTGCAGATCGGGAATTCTTCCCGGAGCGCGCGGAAGGTGTCGCGCTCGCGTATTTCGAGCGTGTAGACGCAGCCGCGCGCGACCGCGGCGTTTTCGCCGAGCGGGCGTATCGTTATCTCCGTTTCCGCGTCCGCGCGGACGACCGACGGCGTCACGAGGTAGTTGAAAACCTGATTGCTCATGCGCTCCTCCCCTTTTCTTCGCTTTACTTTTCAATTATAACCCCATCCGCGTGTAAAAGCAACCGTTGATACGGAAAAAACTGTTGCCATTCCGGCGACTTTATGATAATATTCTCATTAGATATAATAACGAAACGAAGTGTTGACTATGTGGTTAAACGTCGCGATAGGTCTGCTGATCCCGCTCCTCGGGACGACGCTCGGCGCCGCCTGCGTCTTTTTCCTGAAAAACGAGATGAGCGAACGCCTCAGCGGGGCGCTCTCCGGCTTCGCCGGCGGGATAATGGTCTCGGCGTCCTTCTTCAGTCTGATACTCCCCGCGCTCGACCTTTCAAAGGAGAGCTACGGCAAGCTTTCGTTCATCCCCGTCGGGCTGGGCTTCCTCGCGGGAATGCTCTTCCTGCTCGCGCTCGATCTGCTTATCCCGCACGTCCACCTCGACAAGAGCGAGGAGGGCCCTAAGACGGGGTTGAAGAAGACGACGAAGCTCTTTCTCGCGGTCACGCTGCACAATCTGCCCGAGGGAATGGTCGTAGGCATCGTCTTCGCCGGCTGGATGCACGGCAACACCTCCATCACGCTCGCGAGCGCGCTCGTGCTTTCGGTAGGCATAGCGCTGCAGAACTTCCCCGAGGGCGCGGTCGTTTCGATGCCGATGCGCGCGGAGGGCATGCCGAAGGGCAAGACCTTCGTATACGGGATGCTTTCGGGCGTAATCGAACCGATAGGCGCGCTGATGACCGCCTTCGCGGCGTCGCTCTTCCTGCCGATAATGCCCTATCTGCTCGCCTTCGCCGCCGGCGCGATGTTCTACGTCGTCGTCGAGGAGCTGGTGCCGGAAATGTCCGGCGGCAGGCACTACAACACCGGCACGATCTGCTTCGCGGTCGGCTTCGTGGTAATGCTCGCACTCGATATCGCGTTCGGGTGAGATGCGGAAAGAACGGTTTCAAATTAAAACGCGGGGAGCAGGCGTGCGCTTGTTCCCCGTTTCATATGCGTTTCCCGGCGACGGCCGAGGTTAAAAATAACGCGTTTTGCGTATTTATCATTCAATCAATGCTTGTTTTAAGTTTTTTATAAAAATTTTGAATAAAATGCTTGCAAAATGCGTATCTATGTTGTATAATAACAGAGCGCTGAAACGAAGCGCCAATATCGCGGAGTAGAGCAGTTCGGTAGCTCGTCGGGCTCATAACCCGGAGGTCGTGGGTTCAAATCCCTCCTCCGCAACCATTTAGAGTGGTCATAACGGATTCGAGTTATGACCACTCGTAATTTTTATTGTTTTTTTCTTGTTCTTGTGATATTATGCAATCGGAGAGGTGATTATTATGACGCTGACCATCGAAAGAACGACTGTTGATTTCGATCTTGAAATGACTCGGGAGTATTACAAATCTCATACTGTCTGTGACTGCTGCGACGATAAGAATTATCAGGAATTTGCAAAAGGAAAATTTCCTGAACTTGATTCGTTCTTGTCGCAGTTTGGCGTGGATATCTCGCGTCCTGACGAAACCGGCTCCGTTTATCTTGAAAAAAACGGTATGATTCAATACTTGTTTGTTGCTTATACGGTTGTCGGAAGAATCATTACAGAGGATCAGAATGATATTATCTTGAACGCTTCTGACCGTCCTATAAAGGTTTCAATCAATAACGAGTATTATCCTAACGAGCAGAAAGGCGATTATTTCAGCATTGTTGTCACAGGTATTGAATTGCCCTGGCTTCTTGGCGGTGAATATCCCGATAAGCCGAAAAAATCACTGTTTCAACGATTAGCAGCACATTTCAAAAAATAACTCCTATGTATCGGAGCAGGTTTTCCTGCTCCTTTTTATTTAGTGGGACTGATTAATTCAAAAACACAACGCCGATTCGTCGGAATCAAAGACGGCCGCCGTCATACCGGTCGGCTTTCCGGTTGACTGCCGGCATAATAGGCTTCAAGCTTCGGCCGCGCCGCTTCATAATGCTTTCTCAAGCAGGGGTCGAACTGTGTTCCCATGCCGTCGATGATTATACGGTCGGCCTCTTCAAAGGAATATCTCTCCTTATAGACGCGCTTGCTGACAAGCGCGTCGTACACGTCTGCGATCGCCATTATCCTGGCTTCAAGCGGGATCTCGTCGCCCTTAAGCTTGTCCGGATAACCCAATCCGTCCACTCTCTCGTGATGATAATGAGCGACGTTTTCGGCGATCCGGCGAAAATCATCATCGTCGGTATCCGTCAGGATCTCGCGAACGATACGGGCCCCCTCCTCCGCATGCTTCTTCATTTCGTTGTATTCTTCCGGAGTGAACCGTCCGGGCTTGCGCAGGATCGAATCGTTGACTGCAATCTTTCCGAGATCGTGCATAGGCGCAGCCTTGATAAGCTTTTCGCAGAATCCCTCGGGCAGGTTCAGCGATTTATCCGTCTTGATCGTTTCCGTCAGGAACCGGACGCCCGCGCTCGTTCTGCGAATGTGACCTCCCGTGGAATTGTCACGGCTTTCGACCATGGTCGCCATACCGATGATAAGCTGATCGTGAAGAGCGACGATCCGCTCCGTTTTGGCGGCGACGTCTTTTTCAAGCTCTTTATTGTAATTCTTTTGGATATCCGCCAGCTTCTTTGCCGAATCCGCATAGACGTATCTTTCAAAGCGGGCTTTATTGATCGCGTGTCCGCTTATGACTCCGGCGGCGGAAAAGAGTATCAGCGTTTCCAGCCCCCAAGAGAAAACTTCGGGGAGAATAAACAGTTTCCCCAAAACGACGTACGCGGCAATCGCAGCGCCCTCCACGTGGATCGCCGCGATCGTTCTGTCGATGAAAAACGTCGGTATGATCGTGGCGGCGGCGATCACGGTGGCGATCCGTTGATCCGGCTGCACGACCGCCAGTCCGATGCCCGTCCCCAAAACGGAAAGTTCCAGAAGATACATCGTCGGATGAAGCAGCCATTGAAAGCGTTTGATGAGAAACAGAGCGGACATAAGCGTGATAAGGCAGATCGCGAACGAGAAGGCAAGAACGGCCCTGCCTTTAGCGTATTCCGGGGTTCCGTATATGAAATAACCGGCGAACCAAAACAGTCCCACGATGCTCGACCACGAGATCACGGATTTTCGGTTTCTTTCGCCGATTGGCTCCCGCACTTGACGGAACTCTTCTTTAGTGAGCCCGGCATAGAATAACTCTTTTTTAAGGAATCGAAGGATTTTCATAACAGCACCTGCGTTTACGTTCAAAAATGCTTAATAACTATACCTTATTTTTGTAAAAAATGCAATCCGTGTCGGCGAATTAAATGATATTTTTACTCTGCTCCGGCGGGTCGGAAACCGTAAGCATAAAATTTAATATGCACGTTAAGCAAAATATTGACATACGCCCGATTATTTGCTATATTATAGTAGAATGGGAATTGTGTCAATCTACTTCAAAAGTTTCCGAAGGAGCCGGATGATAACATGAAGAAATCACTGCTGAGTCTGCTGCTGGCCTGTCTGATCCTCGCGCCCACGGTTCTCGGCTTTTCGCCGGAGGTTTTCGCGGAGTCTTATATGAGCAACAAGACGGAGATCCCCGTTGACCTCGAGGTCTCCGGCGCGGAGGCTCTGTGTCAGACCGAGGACGGCTACGTCTGGATCGCCCAGTACTCCGGACTGACGCGCTACGACTCAAGAGAATTCGTGACGTACAAGAGCTTCGAATACGAGGGCGAGGATTACGCCGTCATCAACGTGCGCGCTCTCGCCGCCAAGGGCAACACGCTTTACGTCGCCACCTCCGAGCACGTCTACGCTTATAAGGACAACCGCTTCGAGCCGCTCGTCATGGACGCCGGCGTTATCTCCGACCTCATTCTCGACGAAGCGAACGACCTGCTTTACGTCTCGACTCAGGACAGAGGCGGGGTCGTTTACGATATCGCCGCCGGCACGCAGACGACGATTCCGGGAACGGAAGGCAAGCTCGTCCGCGATATCGCGCTCTATCCCGAAGGAGACGGCTATTTCTATCAGATGGACGAAGGGATCTTCGACAAAAACGGAAACGTAGTCCTGCTGAATTCGAGGGTCCTTGAGACCTATTCCGACGGGGCCACGCTGTATATGGCCGAAGACAGCGGCGTCATCCACAGATACGATATGAAAAACGCGACTCCGCTCGGCGATCTGACCGTTCCGGATCAGGTTAACAAGATGCTGTATTCCGAGAAGGACGACATCCTCTTCGTCGCCTGCGAAAAGAACGGAATCTACTGCATCGATTTCAGCTCGGGCGAACCGGCCACGACGCTCGCCGGCGATCTCGAAAACAAGAGCCAGCTGGTCGATCTGATGATAGACTACGAGGGCAACCTCTGGGTCGCTTCTCATTACATCGGCGCCTCGGGCGTTTCCATCATCACGAGGAACGCCCTTTCCGAGCTGCTCTATGACGATCAGACCTGGCAGGCGCTCAACGCGCCGCCCGCGTTCGACAGGAACGTCTACGCGGTAGAAAAGTACGGCGATATACTGTATATCGTCTCCGCGAACAGGATCTACAGATACGATCTGATAAACAACGCCATCCTGCCGGACAACGTCATCATGCAGTCCATCGACGAATACGCCGGAATCAGGGACCGCGAAGGCAAAGCCAAAGGCGACAGCAGCTTCACCTTCACCTACGCGCCGAAAGACGTTGAGGTATTCAGGGGCAAGATATACTTCGCCGTTTACAGCATCGGTCTGGTCGAATACGATCCCGAAGCGGAAAGCGTAGTCATCTACGATCAGGAATATATCCGCAATCACCTCGGCGCGCTCGTCAATGATCCCGATATCACGCTGACTGACTCCATCCGCTCGATGCGGAGCTTTGACGACTATCTCGTCCTCGGATACGCAAGAGGCATCATGCGCTTCGACGGCGAAACCTTTTCCGTCATGCATATCGGCTCCAACGTTCTGTATATCAACAAGACCAAGGACGGCAAGATACTCTTCGACCGCACTCAGGGCCTTTACGTCGTAGACGACGATTTCACCACCGCGACCGAGATCCCCACCGAAAAGGAGATCACGGGAAACAGACTCAAGTTCCTCGTTGACGGCGACTGGCTTTACTACACGCTGAACAGCCGCCTCTTCAGAACGGATCCCGAAAACGGCGGCGGCGTTTCCGAAGAGATCGCCATCCCTTACATCAAGGGCTCGATCGTCGAGCTCGCGAAGATCAAATACGGCGAAAAGGACGGCAAGCCGGAGTATAAATACGTCATCGGCAGCCAGACTCAGCTCTACATCGCCGATTCGCTCGAAGGCGACCGCCTCAACGACTACGAGCTTTACGACGCGACCAACGGACTGCAGCCCGTCATAGCCAACACCTCCGGCTACTACGACGAAGCCGAGAAGAAATACTATCTCCAGTCGACGAACGGCATCTTCGTCTACGACTTCAATCTGACGAGAGACGTTCCCGTTCCGGTGAAGATCGCCGTGACCTCCGTCGACCTCGACGGCGAGCATTATTACGGCAACGACATAAGCATCGGAAAGGACGTTTCCCGTGTCGCCTTCAACCTCTCGATCCTCGGGTTCCGCCCGAATAACGGCTATACCATCTATTACAAGCTCGACGGCGTGGACGACGATTACACGGCGTATTCGGACGACAACCGCAGCATTTACTACACGAACCTCCCCGGCGGGAGCTACGACTTCCACATCTACGTTACCGACGAATACGGACAGAACTCCAACGTCATCGACATCCATCTGGGCAAGGACAAGCAGCTGCAGGAGCAGTGGTGGTTCTGGCTCATCATCCTTTCGCTCGCGGCCGCGGCGGTGGTGCTTATCGCCTACCTCATCATCCGCTCCAAGACGAAGCGTTCGCTGAAGCGCCAGCTGGAATACAAGAACATAACCGTCGAATCGATTCAGGCGATCGCCCGCACCATAGACGCGAAGGACGAATACACGAACGGCCACTCCATCCGCGTGGGCTACTATTCCAAGCTGATCGCGGAGAATATGGGAATGGACCCCGACGAGGTCGACAACATTTACTACATCGCACTTCTCCACGACATAGGAAAGATCGCGATCCCCGACAGCATCCTCAACAAGCCGGGCAGACTGACCGACGATGAATTCAAGGTGATGAAGAGCCACACGACGCGCGGAGCCGCGATACTGAAGGGCATTTCGACCATACCGCAGATAATCGAGGGCGCGAAATCCCACCACGAGAAATACGACGGCTCCGGCTATCCCGAAGGCCTCAGCGGCGACGACATCCCCTTCGTCGCGAGGATCATCTGCTGCGCCGACTGCTTCGACGCCATGGCGTCAAAGCGCGTTTACAAGGAGCCCTTCTCGCTTGAGGTCATACTCAAGGAGTTCGAGCGCTGCTCCGGAACGCAGTTCGATCCGGAGATCGCAAAGGTCGTCGTCGGCATGATATCGGCCGGAAAGCTGAAGCCGTATACCGCCGAAAACACCTACCTCGGCAGCGACGGCAAGACCCACAGGATCAGAAAAGGCGACGATCAGCAGAACGCGGATAACTGACCGGAAACAAAACCGGATACGCGCGCCGCGCATTTATGAAAGAACCGCCTCACCCGAAAGGGCGCGCAAATTAGGGATAAGTCGGGTTTTGAACGGCTGTTTCCCGCCCATGCTTCACAAAAAACAGCGGCCATACATCAAGTATGACCGCTGTTTTGTTGTTTTGCCTGAACGATAAACATCTCGTTCAAAACTGC